>CALCPT010000134.1 GCA_937897265.1 uncultured Alcaligenaceae bacterium | reverse complement strand
CTGATTTTGCTGTAGCCTCGGTGAAAGCACTCAAGGATGCAGGTGCCCAAATAGTGGCCGTGGTAACCATGCCCGACAAACCTGCAGGGCGCGGGCGGCAGCTGTACGAGTCGCCGGTGAAACAATATGCGCTGAGCGCAGCGACTGGTCAGGCGCTGTTTATGCAGAAGTGGCTGTGACGTTTAGAAGTTGCGGTGCCTCTTACGAGCGACCGCATCTTTCAAATATTGCGGTAACGTCTGACAGGCTCGTACCCTTTAAAAGGATGCCACCGCTCCATTCGAGCGTGGGTCAAAGCCACCTTCAAGCACGCCATTCGCATGTCGGATCAACATCCCAGCGTGTCCAACACCTTCATCCCACGCACCAATCGTTTCAACGTCGTGGCCTAATGCTCTGAGTTGATCGATTGTGTTTGCGCTAAACCGACTTTCAAGCTTGAGTGAATCGCTTGACTGACCCCAGGTGCGGCCGAGCAGCCAACGAGGTCGTTCGATCGCCAGTTGCGGGTGATCACCAAAGCGTGTCACGCGATTAAAAATCGTGGCCTGAGTTTGTGGTTGCCCATCGCCTCCCATAGCGCCGTACACCATGACGCCGCCGTCGGCCCGTTGTGCCAAAGCGGGGTTCAGAGTGTGAAACGGCTTCTTGCCCGGCTCAAGGGTATTGATATGGCCTGGATTCAGTGAAAAACTACACCCACGGTTCTGCCAGTTCACACCAGAGGTCGGTAAGACCACCCCCGACCCGAACTCATGATAAATGCTTTGGATGAACGAGACGGCGATTCCGGCCTGATCAATGGCTCCCATCCAGATCGTATCGCCTGGCGAAGTTTTTTGACCCCAAGGCGCCGCCCTTGTCGTATCTAATTTGGCTGCCAGGGCATCAATACGCTCGCGGGTTAAGAGATCTTGCGGTGCCACCGACATAAATGCTGGATCAGTGAGGTATTGATCCCGAATACTAAACGCCAGTTTTGTCGCTTCAACCTGGGTATGAATGAAGGCGGCCCCCTCAGGATCTTGATCCCAGCCGTGGATACGATCCATGATGCCTAGAATCAACAGTGAAAGCAGGCCCTGCGATGGGGGGACCATATTAAACAGTCGGCCTGGCGCGACTGTGGTGTGCAGTGGGTCGACTAGCTTCGCTTGGTGGGCGTTCAGATCCGCTAGCGTGAGAGGGCTGCCCACTTCGGCGAGTTCAGCTGCTAGCATTTTGGCGAGTTTGCCACGATAAAAGGTGTCACAGCCTTCTTTGGCAATCAGCGCGAGTGTGTCAGCGAGTTTGGGTTGTTTAAAAATACTGGCCTTGGCTGGCACCATGCCTTGGGGCAAGAACGTGCTGGCAAAGCCGCTATGGGGCTCAAGCTCGCTGCGTTTTAAGGCGGTACAGGCCTCTTGGCTTTGCGTGACTGCGATGCCGTTTTGCGCAAAATAGATGGCGTCGGACAGCAGACGCGACAGCGGTAACTTGCCGTTCAGGCACTGCGTTGAGAGTTGCTGTGCGGCACCCCAGCCAGAGATGGTGCCTGCCACCGTCAGGGCGGCAACGCCGCCTCGAAACGGGATGCTGGAGGTGATGCCACGCGAGGCGTACCAATCACGCGAGGCGGCCTGAGCACTGCGACCGCTTGCGTCGATACCGCCGGGGCGGTTGTTCGGGCCATTGATTACCCAAAATCCATCGCCGCCAATTGAATTCATATGCGGATAGACCACTGCAATCGTGGCCGCCGCCGCGATCATGGCCTCAAGGGCGTTACCGCCTTCACGTAAGACAGCAACAGCCGATTCAGCCGCCAATGAGTGTGGGGCAACGGCAATGCCGCGCATACCAAAAATAGATTGAGTCAACACAGCCTCCTGAGGATGATCGTGCAATCATACCTAAAGCGGCTTGATTCACGCGCCGAAATCGCATGGCTCAAGCGGCCTTGACTCAGAGTCCGCTTGGCTGGGCGCAGAGTCGAGTCGTCAGCTCTTTGTTTTAGGTCGGTGAATCTGAGGTTAAGCTAGGCATAAAATAGGACCGCCCAATGAGGCATTGCGGGACGACCTCGGGCCAACGGAGTAACATAGGCCCTTAATCTTGAGACTAAGAGTTAAAGAGCATGAGCGCTTCAGAACAAGACAAAGGTACCCCTGTATCGGTGGTCATTCGTAACCGCCTGAAAGAGTCTCGCAAGCGCTTTCATGCAAACGATAATATTGCTGACTTTATCGAGCCCGGCGAGCTCGCCTTGTTGCTTGACGAGGTTGAGACCAAAATGAAGGGCGTGCTTGAGAGTCTGGTGATTGACACTGAGGCCGATCACAACACCAATGACACTGCTCGGCGTGTGGCCAAAATGTATTTGCACGAGGTATTTGGCGGTCGCTAC
>CALCPT010000133.1 GCA_937897265.1 uncultured Alcaligenaceae bacterium | reverse complement strand
GCTCTGGTCCAGCCACATCGTCAGGTCGCCACGCGACTTCAACGCCGCGTTGTAGGCCTTCCAGTTCGTCGTCCGGTACTGGACTTGGGGTCGCACTCGATCACTCATCGCCGCAGCTTACCTTGCCGGACTCGGGGGGCTGGGTGGTTTTTGATCAACAAAGCCCTTGAGGCACTCTGCCCAGTCGGCTTTCACTTTCGCGATTGGCATGCCTTCCCAGCGCCCGAGAAAGTCGCGGCCAAAAGCAATGCTCAGGCGATCAAAAATTGCGTCAACCCACTTTGCTGGCAAGCTCATGCGATTCTCGCCAGATGGTTTTGCAATGGAGTGATGTCGATGACGTTGTTGTGAACCACCGCGCGGGTGCCGATCGCCTCTTCGTACCTCAGCCTGGCAGAGCGTTGGTAATGCGTTTCCTTGACTGCTGCAGGGCTTGCCCTCGCTCTCTGAGCCACGGCCTGCGCTTCTTGCATTTGCCCGTCAACAACGGCAACGACATAGGCAAAGCTTGCCTTTCCACGCGCCTTTGCTGCCCTTGCCGCGTCGATGAACATGCCGACGTCTGCACCGGCCTCAAGCAAGGTTTTGAGTTTTGGATTTGACGGGCTCACGGCACCGATGCCTTCGCCTTTGAGGGCAAGGCAGACGATTGCGGTTTGCGAGGGTCGCGGTATTTTTTCTGTGCCCCCCTCTTCCGCAGGCAGCGAGTCCTGCATCAGTGAATCCGGAATCAATGAATCCTCAATCAATGAATCAGGAATCAATGAATCAGGAATCAATGAATCAGAGCGTGTTGGCACCTGCTTTTCACCGTTGGATAACGGTGATTTAACCGTTAAATCTTTAACGTCCTGATATTTAGGATATTTTTTTGACTTCTCAGTGTGATGAGGACATTGATGCTTTTCAAAGTTTATGACCTGAAGGTAACTGACACCGTTGACCACATACCTGTGGATGAAACCTAGTCGTTGCAGCACCGTTAGATAACCGTTAACGTCCAGATTTTCACGGTACGGAAACAACTCGGCCTTTATGCGTAACGGCCGGTCTTCCAGAATCCCCTCTTTGTCGGCCAAGCACCACAACCCTACAAAGGTCAGGCTGACCATCGGATCTTCGGTGCCAAGCAACTCATTAGTAAAGAAACTGGGTTTTATATTGCGCGCCCTTGCCATATCAATATGCTCCTACGTCGGGCCAAGGTTTTGTTGTGCTCAAGCTAAAGCAGGCTGGCCTAGTCTGGACGTAGCCAGAACATTTCGGCGAAGGTTCGACAAGGCACGCATTTCTTCATCAATCTGCGCGACGATCTGATCAGACGCAGTGGCGCTAATCACCTCATCTTTAATCGCGTCGATCAAAAGACCAGACAACTTGCCCCAAAGCGCTGTGAGCTCCATGCTCTTCGTGCATAAGCCGAAGATCTCGGTTTCCGGCTCTGCCTCATCATCAGCGCCATCGACTTCAACAGAGACCAGGCCATGCCCCGAAGCCAGCGCCTTGATCCAGTCAGTCGCATCCTCTCTGTTCCTTTCCTCCATCCATTCAGTCAGTAAGTCTGCAATTTCGACACTGACCGACTCGCCCTCAAGCCCTCGCAACTTTGCACGCAGCGTCTCTTTGTGCATCGTGCGACCACGACGATTTTGTAAAAATTGAGCGGCATCGGCTACACCACCAACTGTGTTGCGCACGCTCGTGTAAAGAACGTCACGCCAGTCAGTTTTTTCGTATCGGCAGGTCATTTTTGTTTCCTTGTTGGTAGGGTTGAATAAGGGTTTTCCGATGTAGTGTTTAGCCGTATATTTAGTGCTTAAGCTGTGACGCAGAAAACGTGTCAGCGCTCCTCTGTAATTGCACTCGGTCGGTGTTCACGACGTACACAATCGGGTCTTAGGGATTGATCTTTGGCTCAGAACAACAAGCGGTTTGCGAAGTAAGTGATTAGTCCTGGGGCAAGCGAATTGAAGAAAATGTCTTTACCGAACGATGGTGTGGTGCGCAGTGTGTTCGCCACACCTGTGCTTGGTGAGCTCAGGCCAGATCAGGAAGAAATCATCGGGGCGCAGTTCACTACGCGTGACCACGCCCTTTGTGACTTGTTCCAGACCAGCACAGTTTTCTGGAGACGGTCGGCGGCCTTGGTAAGCCTTTCGCCACTGACGGATCTGAGCGTTGCTTTTGACGTCATAACCCAGCGCAACCAGCGCTTGCCTTAATTCGGAGACAGAAGGAGCCCCGTTAGAAGAAAGATATTTGTTCAAGTCCATCTTTTTATTTTAATAGCTTTTGCTACTACTATGCAAGAGCGTTTGCTACTATATCAAATGTTACGGTTTGTAAATGAACGAAATCAACATGACTGAATATCGAGTTCAGCGCCTGAAAGATGCTATCGACCATATTTCCAAGGGAAATAAGTCTGACTTCGGGCGCAAGCTCGATATGAGAGATGGTGCTTTTATTAGGCAGATGCTTGCCGGGACACGTCCGATCACCGAGAA
>CALCPT010000132.1 GCA_937897265.1 uncultured Alcaligenaceae bacterium | reverse complement strand
CTAAATTGACGTCTGAATAGTTACGCAACACTTTACAGGGCCAATCGATCTGCTCGACGATCGCCCGCGTTGCTGCGCAATTTTGGGCGTCGGTCGGATGCCCGGGCCGTGGCCCATCGGCCACGATCAACAAGGTAGCTGGTTGCTGTGCACGAATCGCCGCAAACGTCTGTTGCGTATGACGCGGGCGATTAAAAATAATATAGGCGATGGGCGTGTTAGACATGACGCCTTGTGCCAGAGTTTATTGATTTCATTTGCTTGGTTGCCCCGCTGTACCCAAACTTTGAAGGAATGGATTCAAACGTTGACCAATCTTACCTGCGGCGTAATCTGAAATGTGATCCGTAAAAATGTACATCAGCTTGCCGTTTTGTTTGGTTTCACACATTCCCGTTTCTGCCTCACATAAGAAAGGGGTTGTATCAAAAATTTTGACGGTCTCTGGATTGTTTTTAGCGATTTCTGCTAACAGCTCACGATATTTTTTTGAGAGCACTAAGTGACGCTCAAGCGGCAGTTGGCAACGCTTGTTTAACGTGGTTTTTAAAAAAGAATTCATTAACGTCGATTCAGTGACGCGCAATAAACAGTCTTCTGGGTGCGGCAAAGTCGGGTTATCTACCACCAGCGTCACCTTTTTGTTTGCGGCTTTAAATTGATCAACTGTCGCTTGCAGGCCTGTTAACGCTGCCTCATAAAACGGTGATTGCTCTAAATCTTCAATATCAGTATCGTTTTTTAACTGAAACAGGTTGCGCGTTGCCGTGACAAATACAACGTTTTCAATTTCTGGGTTGGCGTTAATAGCTTTTACCGCCAAGGCAATGCCGGGTTGATACGCTTGATACGCTGGGTGCTGAGAAATCAACGGTACTGGGGTTGCTTTGCTGCCATTAGCGATCATCAGCCAACGCCCACCTTCAAGTGACGTACGCATTAAGCCGCTTAAAATCGCCAACGCTTTGCTATCCCCTAGCAAAGCATACTTCACCCCAGGGCGGCTATCCTTGAGGCACGTGAATTTTGCCTTATCTTCATCGCTCAGCCCACACTCTTCTAACGCCTTGACTGGATAGCCGCCATCATTGCCTGCCTCTGGCCCAGCGATCTGAGGGCCTCTAAAGCTGAGCCCCCCATTTGCATAGGTGTAATAACCAGCCATGCCAAGCGAGACCATCAGTATCACCAATACACCGGCCTTCAAGCGCCCATGATGACCAAAGCGAAAAGGCTTTTCGATCAAACGATACGTCAACCACGCCAGCGCGATCGATAGCACAACCGCAAAGCCTCGCGTCAAGATCGAGGGCGTTTCAGCCTCAACAATGCGGGCAAACGAGAGCAGCGGCCAGTGCCATAAATAAAGTGGGTAGCTAATTAGGCCTATCCAAACCAGC
>CALCPT010000131.1 GCA_937897265.1 uncultured Alcaligenaceae bacterium | reverse complement strand
CAGTGAGATCGGGACTAGTTAACGTCACGCTGAACTGCACATCCATGTATTTTGTGGTCTTTTAATTAAAATTGCATGGTTAATTAATAAAGTAAGCCTAAATAAAGAAAGTATATTTTGGTATTTTAGTCGCACTGCTGTGCAGTGCTATAAACATTTTGCTCAATACACTGAGTATTTTTACCCGATACATTGAGTAATTTGTAATTTACCTACTAAAACCAACAAGTCTAAAGCGGCAACACTTTAGAAACCCTTTCTTTATCGGCACCTTGCACAGTCTCAACCGGCATATCGACCCAAAATACGACGCCTTCTGGCTCAACATTACTAAAGCGCATATACCCACCGTGCTGCTCAACGATAAAACGGCTCAACCAAAGACCGATTCCCGTCCCCTCGCTCTTACTTGTCGCAAACAAGGTAAATATCTTGTGGGCATTTTCGGGGCGAATCCCCGTTGCGTTGTCTTCCACCCGAAGTGTCCACCGCCCACCTTCAAGCCGAGTTTCAATCACAATTTTTTTATCTGAGCGATTGGTTAACTCCAATGCATCCAGTGCATTACCCAAAAGATTAGCGATCACTTGGCGCATAAGGCTTTCACGCGCCAGCACCCGAACATTGCCTTGCAGCCTTAACTCACACAGAACATTTAAATGCCTCGCTCGATCAAAGTACAAGCCCCAGACAGAGCGAACGACCTGCTCTAAATCAAAATGACTCATCTCTTCATCCTGTCGGATAAAGAGTTTCTTTAAATTCAAAATTAGCGCTGCGGCACCTTTGTTGGCATCCAACACGCGATTTAACGTATTCACTATCTTTGCGATCTCGGTCTTACGATTTAGATAGACCTGGGCAGCCTCAACGTCTAGCTGAATTCGCGCCAAGAACTGGTTAAGTTCGTGCGAAATACCCGCTGCCAGGGCACCAGTACGCACGAGCGCGTGGGCTTTGATTAAATTTTGGATCAACAGATCTTTTTCTTTTAACAGATCGTCTAGTTTTCTTGCATTGTCTTGCGCGAGGATAGACTCAGTTGAGTAATTTTTAATCCAGTAAAAGAGACACACCGCATCAACGCAGAGAAAAGCTGAAATTCGTACGTAGCGTAGCAAAAAGTCAACGGCTCTAAAGCTTTCAAAATCAAAACTGTCGCCGACTAAGTTCGAACT
>CALCPT010000130.1 GCA_937897265.1 uncultured Alcaligenaceae bacterium | reverse complement strand
GTGAACATGATGTCCAACGTCGTGCAGCGTGGTCCTGCATTTTTACTTCGAATCACACGGGCAATATCTTGCAGATACATGATGACCTTTACAGAAAGTAACGGGGCGCAATAAGCATCAACTCACAGGCGTCTCACCAAGGGTTTGGATTAACGCCTGATACATCGGCTCAATCGAAGCATGAGCCGTCAGTTGCTGCGCGGTTTCAAACAATACCTGACCGGTTTTGCTATTGGCTCGCTCTGCACTTAAGCAATCAAAAAACTTTTCTTTGAGCAGCGTATGGCTTAACCAGTTGCCTGGCTTGCCACTTGCTACATCAATCCGTAGCGATTCTTCGCGACCAGACTTCAATTTAAGATCAACGATCGCGGCAAACTCGTGATCGTCTGCCACAAGCGGATCGATTTCGACCGTGATTTTTTTCATTAACCGCACGATCTCTGGGCGCATGATCTGATCGGGCTCAAACGTACCAATCTTGACTGCTCCATCGATCATGGCCGAGGCGATGCAGTAACGCATACTGAACTTGCCTTCTAAGCCGGTAGTCGGGATATCGTAAATCAAGGGCTGCATGGCAAAACGTGAGGCCCCTACTCGCATCGATTCGATGTCTTCAACAGACGTACCGCTAATTTTTTTACTTAAAGCACGGGTGGCGTCAATTGCGGGATGTGTCGCTGCACAGCAAGGGTAAGCTTTGAGGCCAATACCGGTTTCAGTCAAGATTTCTAGCGGTTGACCCCAGTCTTTGGCATAGCTTGCCGGTGCGCTGCCGCCAAACACCTTCATGAAACCAAACTTACCTTCGATCGCATCGGGCGCGCAGGTAAAGTCCTGTTCAGCTAACCGAGTCGCTAAAATCGCGGAACGTGCCGCCAAGCCTGCATGCAGCGGTTTGGTCATCGTGCCAAAATTTTGCCGCACACCGCTCGCTAGCGATGCACTCACACCAAGCGCCCCGTGCATCTGCTCATCGGTAAACTTTTCAAGAAACGCTAACGCAGCGGTGGCGCCGATGGCACCAAAGGTGCCTGTGGTGTGCCAACCACGCTCATAGTGCGCTGTGTTTAAACGACGTCCAAGTTGACCAAGAGTTTCGATGCCCACGACGTGCGCACGAATCAAGTCCTCTCCGCTGACACGAAGGGCGGCACCTCGAATCAGCAGTGCAGGCAACAATAACGCTGTTGCATGGCAGTAAGCCGGATGGCTGATGTCATCAAAATCCGCCGCGTGCGCAAGCGTTCCCAGATAGAGCGCAGCTGATCCCTGCGCATCAGTGGAACTGAGCCGTAACGCAGCAGGTGCAAATTGCATCAGCACTTGCTTAAGCGGCTGGGTCGAAAATAGCGCCCCACGCAACTTAGGCTCGAGCACTTGCCCAACCCCAAGCACCATGCAAGCTAACGTATCCGTAATCGCATCGGTTGAGCGTCGTATCGTTTCTGCGGCAAGTGGCTGGGCGCGAAAGGTTCGACAAAAACCAATCAGCCCATCTGAAAAACTAGTGTCTATCGCTGTGCTGATCGGACTTGCCCCTTTCGCCGTCATTGCCTCGCCCCTAATGATCTTATTTTTGCTCTGGCTTACCGCGAGAGTTGGTTTTTATTTATCAGCTGAATTGAATCCGCTAAACAGCCTCTTCTCGCCATGTTGCGTCGTATCACGACCTCGACATCAAGCTTTCGGCAAAATCGCCGACAAGCTTGCCTTCACCTCAACAAAAACAGGGCCCGCTGCCGCCAGTGCTGCACGAATCACCGGTTCGACATCTTCATCTTTTTCAATCAGCAAGGTTTCGCAACCAAAGGCTTGGGCTAATTTCGAAAAGTCTGGGCCGGTCAGATCTGTAGCATGCGAGCGCCCGGGATACATCCGTTCTTGATGTAAGCGAATCGTTCCTAAACTGCGATTGTTGGATAAAAATATTTTGACCGGCAACTTGCGTTCAACCGCAACGGCAAGTTCGTTACCCGTCATCATAAAACCACCATCGCCCACCAAACAGACCACGGTGCGCTCGGGTTCGCGCATGGCAATCGCAACAGCACCAGGTACGCCATAGCCCATCACACCCGACATCGTTGAATACAACTTACGTTTACCTTTAAACGCATTGAACATTATGTTTGAATTGTACCTGTTGTCAATTTTCTTCTGTGGGCCACCT
>CALCPT010000129.1 GCA_937897265.1 uncultured Alcaligenaceae bacterium | reverse complement strand
GGAGTTCAGACGTGTGCTCTTCCGATCTCGGCGCGACAGCGGCAATCCCCGCGGCCAGCAGCCCCGCCCTCCCCCGGCGCACGACGGCGAAAGCTGCCGTCAGCATGGGTGCAGCCAGGCCGAGCACGAGATTGCCAAGCGCTATCAACATGGCGGTTTGCCAGATGACACCATCCGTGTGCGCTTTGCAGGTAACGCTGGCCAAAGCTTTGGTGCATTCTTAGCGCGTGGCATCACACTTGATCTAGTGGGTGAAGGTAACGACTACGTCGGAAAAGGTTTGTCTGGCGGTCGAATCATCGTACGCTCACCTAACGATTTTCGTGGCTTGGGGGTCGATCACATTATTGTTGGGAACACAGTACTGTATGGTGCCACGGGTGGCGAAGCCTATTTCAACGGCGTTGCCGGTGAGCGCTTTGCCGTGCGTAACTCAGGTGCAGCGGCAGTCGTTGAAGGTACAGGTGACCACGGCTGCGAATACATGACTGGTGGCACCGTGGTTGTGCTTGGCGCAACAGGACGCAACTTTGCGGCCGGTATGTCTGGCGGCGTGGCCTATGTCTGGGATCCAGAGCGTACGTTTGCCGACCGTTGCAATCTAAGTATGGTCGCGATCGAGCCCGTGCTGTCTTCTGCCGAACAAGAAAAAACTCAAGGTATCGACATTTGGCACAGCTTGGGTCGTGGCGGCGCGCGCGAAACCGACGAAGCGATCCTCAAACGATTGGTTGAAAACCATTTCCGTTACACCGGCAGTTTTGGCGCACGCGATTTAGTCAGCAACTGGGAAATCGCGCGCGGTAAATTCATCAAAATCATGCCTGTGGATTACAAGCGCGCCCTTGGCGAAATGTGGCGCGCTGCCAATCCACAACCCAAAGCTGCATAAGGAATCATCATGGGAAAAATCACTGGATTTTTAGAGCTTGACCGTCTGCAAGAGGCGTCTGAGGCGCCTGCGAGTCGCCTCAAACACTGGCGTGAATTCGTTTTGCATCTCTCGGATGAGCAAGCCGGCAAACAAGCAGCGCGCTGCATGGATTGCGGCATACCGTTTTGTAATAACGGTTGCCCCGTCAATAACATCATCCCTGACTGGAACGACCTGGTATACCGCCAAAACTGGCGGGGCGCACTAGATGTGCTGCACTCAACGAATAATTTTCCAGAGTTTACGGGGCGCATTTGTCCAGCGCCTTGCGAAGCAGCTTGCACACTCAATATCAATAACGATGCCGTTGGTATTAAATCGATCGAGCACGCAATCATTGACAAGGGCTGGGCTGAGGGCTGGGTTGTGCCTCAACCTCCGGCTAAAAAAACCGGCAAAACTGTTGCAGTGATTGGTTCGGGCCCAGCCGGTTTAGCGTGTGCACAACAATTGGCACGTGTCGGTCACGCCGTCACCGTCTTTGAAAAAAATGATCGTATCGGCGGCTTACTGCGCTATGGCATCCCTGACTTCAAGCTTGAAAAAAACTTGATCGATCAGCGTATGACTCAGATGCAAGCTGAAGGTGTCACGTTCAAAACCTCGCATTACATTGGCGAGGCCGCACAGGCCCCGAGCAAAGATCTCACCGTTAAAACTCCAGAGGCTTTACAAAAAGAGTTTGACGCAGTCGTGCTAACGGGTGGCTGTGAAACACCACGTGACTTACCAATCGCCGGTCGCGAACTCGACGGCGTGATGTACGCCATGGATTTCTTGCGCCCGCAAAACAAAGTCGTCGCCGGCGACAAGCTCAGTTCGCAAGTGCTTGCTAAAGGCAAGCACGTCGTCGTAATTGGCGGTGGCGATACTGGCTCGGATTGTGTCGGTACCAGCAACCGTCATGGTGCCAAGTCGGTCACACAGATTGAATTGATGCCGCGCCCCCCTGAAAGCGAAAACAAGGCGATGACCTGGCCCTACTGGCCAGCAAAGTTGCGCACCTCGTCCTCACACGAAGAAGGTGCTGAGCGCGATTGGGCAATTACCAGTAAATCTTTGGTAGGCAAAGGTGGCAAAGTCGAAAAGCTTGTGGCGGCTCGCGTCGAGTGGGTGAAGGACGAAACCTCAGGCCAAATGAAGATGCAAGAAGTCAAAGGCTCTGAATTCGATATTCAAGCAGAT
>CALCPT010000128.1 GCA_937897265.1 uncultured Alcaligenaceae bacterium | reverse complement strand
AGACACTCTTTCCCTACACGACGCTCTTCCGATCTCTTCCGGACCCATATCAACGACCCAGTCAGCTGTTTTGATGACATCAAGATTGTGTTCAATCACCACCACCGTATTACCTGCCTCGACCAGTTGATTGAGTACCTGTAGCAGCAAGGCGATATCCTGAAAATGTAAGCCAGTCGTGGGCTCATCCAAAATATAAAACGTGCGGCCAGTACTGCGGCGCGATAGTTCAAGTGATAGCTTGACCCGTTGGGCCTCACCACCTGAAAGCGTGGTGGCGCTTTGCCCCAAGCGCAAATACGACAGGCCGACATCCATTAAGGTTTGCAGTTTGCGCGCAATAGCGGGCACGGCTTCAAAATACACCAACGCTTGTTCAACCGTTAACTCAAGCACCTCGGTGATATTGCGTCCGCGATAGCGAATCTCGAGCGTCTCGCGGTTGTAGCGCTTACCGACACAGACGTCACACGGCACATACATGTCAGGTAAAAAATGCATTTCAACTTTTACGACCCCATCTCCCTGACATGCTTCACAGCGACCACCTTTGACGTTAAAGCTAAAGCGTCCTGGGTCATAGCCGCGCGTGCGCGCTTCGGGGGTACCTGCAAAGAGCTCTCGAATTGGTGTAAACAACCCCGTGTATGTGGCAGGATTACTGCGCGGGGTGCGACCAATCGGGCTTTGATCGACGCTGATGATTTTGTCGAAATTTTCAAGGCCGGTCAGCCCCGAATAGGGCGCTGGTTCGCTTTGTGCATGGTGCAACGCGCGCGACATCACAACGGCAAGTGTGTCATTAATGAGTGTGGATTTGCCAGAGCCCGAGACCCCGGTGATACAAACGAACTTACCCGCAGGGATACGTAGTTCAACGGACTTCAAGTTATTGCCACGGCAACCCGTCAGCGTGAGCCATGCTTGCTCTTCATCTAAGGGCCGCCGTTTTGGGATCGCAATCGCGCGCGTGCCACTCATGTATTGGCCGGTGACCGACGCAGGATTTTGTTCAATTTGCGCGGGCGTGCCTTGCGCCACGATTTGCCCGCCGTGTTCGCCGGCACCCGGGCCCATATCAACGACCCAGTCTGCTTGCCGGATCATATCTTCGTCGTGCTCAACCACAATCACACTGTTTCCTAAATCACGCAGGTGGTGCAGTGTGGCGATTAAGCGATCGTTATCGCGCTGGTGCAGTCCGATTGAGGGTTCATCCAGCACGTACATCACACCCGTCAGACCCGAGCCGATCTGACTAGCCAGCCTAATACGTTGCGCTTCACCGCCCGAAATCGTATCGGCGCTGCGATCGAGCGATAAATAATTTAAACCGACATTGTTTAAAAAACTTAGGCGCGCTTCGATTTCGCGCACGATGCGTTGGGCAATCTCTTGCCGCGCGCCGGTTAAGCTTAAGTCTTGAAACCACTTTAGGCATTGCGACAAGGGTTGCGCTTCAACCTCATAAATCGCCAGACCTTGCTCTTGCCACTGTTGCGCCTCAGGCGTGCCCTCGAGCGCTTTGGGTGGGGCGATGCGCTCAGAACCAATGCGCACATGGCGCGCCTCGGCACGTAGACGCGAGCCTTGGCAAGCGGGGCAGGTTTGTACCGCACGGTATTTGCCAAGTTCTTCGCGCACAGCTGACGAGTCAGTTTCTTTCCAACGGCGTTCAAGGTTTGGGATGACGCCTTCAAAAGGATGCCGCTTGACGCTGCTGCGGCCTTTTTCGTTCAAGTAAAAAAACGGTAGCTCGACTTCGCCTGAACCGTACAACACAATCTGGCGGAGTTCTTCAGGTAGAGTTTCCCACGTCGTTTCGATATCAAACTCATAATGGGTGGCCAAGCTCGAGAGCATTGAAAAGGTAAAGGCGTTGCGCTTATCCCAGCCACGAATCGCGCCCGAGCCCAGACTTAACTCCGGAAACGCCACCACTCGTTTAGGATCAAAAAAGCCAACATGCCCTAGGCCATCACAGCTGGCGCAAGCCCCGACCGGATTATTAAAGCTGAATAACCGCGGTTCAAGCTCGGGCAGGCTGTGACTACAGACCGGACAGGCGTAGCGACTTGAAAACAAATGCTCTTGGTTGGTATCCATGTCAAGCGCGATG
>CALCPT010000127.1 GCA_937897265.1 uncultured Alcaligenaceae bacterium | reverse complement strand
CCGTAAGTGAGTTTGCCAGGATTGGCTTTTGCTGCAGCAATAATGTCTTTGACCGACTTGAAAGGCAGACTGCTATTGACAACAAGTACTTGCGGCACTGAGGCTAAAAAAATGACCGGGGTGAAGTCTTTTTCTTCAAAGGGCATCTCTTTGTACAGATGTCGATTGATCGAGTGTGTGCCCGAATAAGCGAACGCGATGGTGTATCCGTCTGCGGGCGCACGCGCAACGGCCAAGGCACCAATATTGCCCGCTGCCCCAGCACGGTTTTCAATAATCACGGGCTTGCCTAACGCGTCTGCAACAGGGTTTCCAATCATACGGGCGATGACATCGCCACCACCACCGGGTGGCCACGGCACAATCCAGCGAATCGCCCGATCAGGAAATGTTTGGGCATAGCTCGCTTGTGTAGCTGAAAATAACGCCACAGCAATACAAGCTGCGCGCATCAGGGCTCTGAGCATCTTGGTCTCCGACTGAATTTGTGAAGCCCAGGCTGTCGACGCCTGAGTCTGTTGTTGTGGGCTGATCTTGCAAATTTAACCGATCTTGTTCGATTTTTTTGCAGTGTTTAATAGGGGCGAACCCTCGCCCACGCAATCTAAAAGTACTGTGCAAGCGCTGACGCTGTTGACCCGTGCGCTTGCGCTGTTCAGCGGGACTACAGTTGTACCGAAGTCATGCCAACGCCATCAAAGCTCGCCACCACTAAGTCCCCGGGCTGAGCGGCTGGTACACCGCACCAGGTGCCGGTGGTCACGATGGTACCTGCCGGCACTGACGCGCCGTTTGCGGTGACCTGACGCAGCCAAAATGGCAAGAGCCAACGAGGGTCTTGCATAGAATGGGTGCCGACAAACTCTTGGGCAGGCGCCTGGCCGATCTTGACGGTACAACGCTGGCGCGCCCAGTCGCGCTCAGCTTCTTGCGCGCTGTAGGGCATCCAGTTGCCAACTACCAGCGCGCCGTGGGTTTGCAGATCGGCTAGTTTTAGCAAAGGTTGCAGTTGTTCGGTTTGCTGCCAGCGTGAGTCAACCACCTCGATGGTGACTGCCATCGCGCCAATCAAGGCATGCGCTTGTTCGTGCGTGAGCGTCGCGGCCTCGGCGGGCGACACAAGCCGATTGGTTTTGAGAGCGATTTCGATTTCAATTAAACGCATATTGAAAGGCCAATCGCGCGCTTGAGCGGGGCTAGTCCAGACGCCTGAGTCTAGGAGGGCGCTCGACAATAAGCTGGCCTCGCGTGAAGAGGCCCCTGATTTCCAGTACCGACCCACGGCGGCTTGTTCAGGGGCGAGTTCTTTGCGTACCAGTTCTTGCACCGCATAGGCCTCGTCGTTGGATTGCAGTTGATCGACGTGCAGTGCCGGGTCGGCTGGCTGGTGGTTACGGCGAGCCGCTAAAAGGGTTTGGGCAATGGCGGCAATATGGGGATTTGTCATGAAAAAAGGCTCTCGGTCAGATAATCAAGGATAATCCACTTCTTGACTTCGCACAGTACACACTAGATTTATGGCCCTACGCGCAACCATCTATAAAGCCGAACTTAACGTAGCCGACGCCGATCGCCACTATTACGGCAGCCATGCCCTGACGCTTGCTCGGCATCCTTCAGAGACCGAAGAGCGCTTAATGGTGCGTGTGCTGGCGTTCGCACTGCACGCCCACGAGGATCTTGCCTTCACAAAAGGCCTAAGCGATGCCGACGAACCCGATATCTGGCTCAAAGACCTGACTGGTTCGATTGACCTTTGGATTGAGGTCGGGCAGCCTGATGAGCGACGCATCTTGAAAGCCTGCGGCCGTGCCAAACAGGTGGTGGTCTATTGTTACAGCGGTCAGAACAGCAAGATTTGGTGGGATGGCATTCGCAATAAGCTCGAGCGGGCGCGTAACTTGACTGTGGTGTGTCTGCCATCAGAAGACACGCGCGAGTTAGCCGCACAGACACAGCGCAGCATGATCTTGCATGCCAACATTCAAGATGGTGAAATTTTTATTTCAAATGATCAAGGTCAAATCACCTTTGTGCCAGAGGTCTGGCGCGAGGCGAAAGACTAAGCGCTGTTGTGTCAAACGATAAACCAAACGCTATTGTGTCAAACACGATCGTTGCGATTGAAAAAAAATCTTGGCTGCGTACAGAGCGTCGCGCTTCGTTACTGCGAGTGGCACTTGTGATTGCCGTTCACGTTGCTTTGGTCGCTGCCTTGCTGAGTTGGTCGTGGCCGCCCGCACCGATCGAGGTCTCGATTTTGAGCCTTGAAGATCTTGGCGGCGATACCCCTGTTTCGCAAGAGATGCCGGCGCCAGAGCGTTCGACGCCCGAGGTAGAGGCTGCGGACTCAACACAAGGGCTGTTACTGACAGCCGTTACGCCTGCGCGTGAACTTGCACAGCCCCAGCAGATCGATATCGCGCTTTCACGGGCTCCGCCGCCGGTACCTGAGCCGCAAGTCGCGCCCGAGGTTCCACTCGAACAGCTGTCTGAAGCGCAAGCACAGCCTGCTCAGACTACGGATACAGCACTGGCAGCGCCGCATGCATCGATCGTATCTACTCCAACCACTCCAGCACCAACTCAAACTACTCCAGCACCAACCCAAACTACTCCAGCACCAACTCCTACAAAAGCAGCAGCGACACCGACAGTGCGTCCAACGCCTGATCTTGACGCATCCGCGCGGCCTAGATCTGCTGCCCAGCTGGCTGCCCCCATTGGGGGGGCGACTGCAACGGGTGCCTCGAGCTCAACAGATAACAAAGGTCTGGCCGGTCAGGCCAGTGGTAGCGCTCAACCGGGCGCTGGCGCTGAGCCCGCTTTGACCGCGGCGCGTTTTGACGCTGATTATTTGCATAACCCCGCACCCGCTTACCCGTCGCAGTCGCGACGTTTGAAAGAAGAGGGCACGGTTCTGTTGCTGGTGCGAGTGAGCGCCGAGGGTACGCCTCTAAGTGTTGAGATACGCACCTCAAGTGGCTTTGAGCGCCTCGACGAGGCGGGTGTGCAGGCGGTACGCCAGTGGCGCTTTGTGCCCGCTAAACGAGGTAATGAAAGTGTGGCCGCCGCGGTGCTTGTACCGATTCAGTTTAAACGGCAATAAGCGAGCCCTGAACTGTTATTGTTGCGCTTGTAGCCAAGCGCGAACCTGCTCAAAATTTACCGCCCCGCGTATTCGTCTCACATCGCCCTTTGCGTTCACCAACATCGTAATCGGTAGCTCGCCCTGCCATTTGGGGTCGATCTCATAGCGCAGGTATTCGTCAAAGACCGCAGCACTCGCACGATTATCTCGTCGTTCAAGGCCTGCTTGAGCGAGCGCCTGTGCTGCGGTTTCCGGCGGCACCTGATCAACTTCTATGAACACAGTCTTTACATTTTCAAAGTCTTTTAAAAACGCTCCCCAGCGTGGCAATTCTTCGAGACAAGGCCCGCAGGTGAAGCCCCAAAAATGCACGATTTGAGGTTTGCCACGACCGTCGGTAAGAATTTTCTTCCAGTCGCCCGGTTGATACAGCCCTAGTTTTGGATTATCGGTTTCAAGTTTAAGCAAACGATAACCTTGCGCGGCCGTTAGCCACGATAGGTAGGCGATGCCCTCGCGTTGGATGAGCAAGGGATGATCCGAGTAGCCTACCGTTTCAGCGATCAATTTGGGGGGTGACCATTGCACACCATCGTCCGTTGAATACTTTGCAAAGACGGCAGTGCGTTTGCCGTCAAATTCTTTCCAAGTCAACCAAAGTACTGATGGAGTCGAGAGTAGGTATGGACGCCCTGGCATCGCTTCGGGGTCGCCGATGGTAACGGGGTTTGAATGGATTTTTCCCTGATCGGTAGAGCGTGCATAAAAACTGCCAATGCGAGCGCTGCCCTGCGTAAACCAAGCAACGTGTTGCACGCCTGCTGCAGAGATCGCCAGCGTTGGGCCGTGATGTGGGCAGCTATCGGTCGCCCACGCATCGACTGATACGCGTTGAGTTGGGCCGGGTTGTGTACGCGACGTAAATGTTTGTGTCGCATGGTCACGTATCGAGCCCTCAAAAATTGCACGGTACAGAATCACTGGCAAACCGTCTGGAGTCAGGGCAGACGCAATCCGGCAACATTCACAGCTGCTCGGTTGCGCGATGCTCTCTTGTGCAAACGTTTGCGCTCCATCATTTGACCAAGCATAGGCGATCGAGCCGCCTAACTGTTTTTTGCCAGACGTGCTTGCCTGTGCGACTAAGCGTTTATCAATCCAACTTGCAAAAATTTGACCCTGCGGGTCGGTTAGCAAGCTAGGAAAGCGCTGGCTTGTTGGGTCGGAACTGATCGGCGCTGGTGTTGAAAAACTTTTGCCGTTATCGGTTGAGCGTGAAACGTTCACCTGTGCGTTCCAGTTTTTATCCCGAAAAAAACCGTAGGCAATGATTAGATTATTTTTCTTGTCAGTCACTAATTGCGGACGCGCATCGGGGCCCGTATCTAGAAAGGCACCATGCTGAGCGATTTCTATGCGAGGCTCAAAGCTGACGCCAAGGTCAGTTGAGCGAGCGATTGAAATCGCTCCGCCTCCAGCCCAGGTAAGCCACAGCGCACCATCTTGAGTAAACATTGGCGTAGCAGCGCGTGCGCACTGTAGCGTGGTGTCTTTGCATGCTGCAGTGACGCTGGGATATGCGCCCGTGCTCGCGTTTGAGGTCGCGCTTGTCGAACCAGCTGTCGTCTGTGCGCCGTGCGAGTGCTGTGCAAGCGCTGAGGGCTGCGCGATCAAACAACCGGCGCTAAACAGGCAGGCGCGCCAGAAGCTTTGCGCAAGCCCCAAACCGGTACGTAGTAATAGTTGTTTCGTGCTCATTGTTCGATCTCTTTGCATATTTTGATTAAAACGTCGCTCTGACACCGAAGGTGAACCATCGTGGTGGGCCCATGCTTGGTACACCAGACGAACTGACCGCGCTACTTTGATACGCCGTATAGGTCATGCCCTGTGCCAGATAATTCACATTGAACAGATTCTGAACGTTTCCATACAGTTGCACTGTTTTATCAAGTTGGTATCTAAAGCCAAGATTGACGAGAGTTGCGCCATCGTTTAACTGGGTGTGTGCAGTGTTGTTCCAAAAGGCCGGAAACGACTGCAGTTGACCAGACAGAGCGAGCTCAGGCGTCGCTTGCCATTGCACGCCGGCATTGACCATCCAAGGTGGCACCTGACCAAGCTGCTCGTTAGTGGGCGATGCGACATAGTCAGACGAAGTCAAATATGCCCAGGTTTGCGTAAAGCCCAGATTGACTTTGACAGTTTTTGATAGCGTGGCTTGCCCCAGAATTTCGTAGCCACGAAGTGTTGCACTGCCCGCGTTGACGTTCTGCCTCAAGCTTGTAATACTGCCGGCGGCAAGGCCAGTGCCTGCGATGAGTGGATTACAGGTCGCGACGGTCGTACACATCGTTGCGCCATCGATAAAGTTGCTTAGGTTATTGTTGAACACGGTCACCGAGAGGCTTGCGTCTTTTTCTTTGGTACGCAGATCAAAACCAATTTCTTGTCCAAAGTTGGTTTGTGGCGCCAAGTTGGGATTGGCAATCGTGATCGAAGAGCCGCTCAGAAAGGTTCGATACAACTGATTCATACCCGGCGCCGCAAAGTTTCGATAGACCGCCGCGCGTAGATCAAAGTTATCGTTCACGTAGTATTTAATGCCCAAGGTGGGATTAAAGCTTGCGTAACTATTGTTTGCCAAGGGTGCATCGATCGGCGTTGGTGCTTTGCCTGCGGTGTAGACATTACCACTCAAACTCGAATTGGTCACTTGATAAAAGTCTTCTCGCAAGCCAAAGTTGATGTCAACGGGTGCATCTTGAAATTTATACGTACCGGTCACAAACAGCCCTTGAAAACTATTCTGACCTTTGTTAATCAGGTTGGCAGAATTGAAGCCGTTTGTTGCATATTGATTGATGTTGTCATCTGATGAAATAACGCGGCCATCTACGCCAAATTTCACATCTTTAAATTGGCCAAAATCTTTTTGATAGAAAACGGACATACCAAAGTTTTGATAATTGTCTGTTTCATTTTGACTCATGTACGGCACCCCAATTCTGGGGGTAAAAATATTAAACGTTGGTGTTTGACCAGAGTTGGTCGTCTTCATTTGTTGAAACGCGCCCCAGGCATTGAAGTTGATGCTGCTGTTATCGGCAAAACGTGTGGTCCCGCCCGCGGACAGCACGTAGTTGTTCCATTGGTTGCTGGCGTTTTGCCAAGTCGCGGTGGTTTCTGACGTTTCGTTTAAGTTGAGTTTTGCGTAGTATTTTGAATCTGCGCTTGGGATAAAAATTGAATAAAGCGTCAAGTTATTGACTTGCGATGCCGTTGCGGTCATGTAAGGATTTCGATATTGCTCGGGCGTAGCGTTATATCCTTGAGTTTGCGAGCGGTCATAGCTGATGCCCAACGACATCTTGTCTGTTTTAAATATCTGTCCAGAAAAGCCTGCGTTCAGCGAACTGTAGCTACCGTAGTCGCTATAGACACTCAGCTTGTCTTCTTGAGGAGGGCACGTCACGATATTGACCACACCACCCATGGCCAAGTTGCCCCACAGGCTGGTGGCGCCACCGCCGCGAATGACCTCGATGCTCTCAATCGAATTTTTTGGGATACGTGCCCAATTGACAGTGCGAAAAAACGGATCGTTGAACGGGATACCATCCACCATCACCAAGGTGTTGACGTTGGTACTGGTGCCAAAACCACGAATACTAAAGGTGCTACCTGTTGGGTGCAGCGAGGTTGAAGGGATTTGATTGACAAAAATCCCAGGGATTTTGTTGATGATTTGATCGGTTGAAGTCTCGGGGCTGTTCATGACTTCTTCGCGTGGGATGACTGATGTGCTGAAAGGCAAACTTTCTAAGTCGATTCCGCGACCTGCGGATACCGTCACAGGGCTGAGTGTTGCTATTTCATTAGCGGTGTTTTGCGTGTTCTGCGCCGCTGCGTTTGTCGCCGCCAGTAACGAAAGAAGCGTCCAGCGGTGACGTGCGTACTTTTTTCTCATGTTGACATCCTAAGGTCTGCATACAAAGACCGGCCGCGCTAGATGCGTCGACCAATGCTTAAGTCAAAACAGACACGTTAGACATGACAGGCCTCGCGATTGCCGCAATAAAAATGCGATGGCAAGGCCGTGTGGTTGTCTCGTGCCGCGTTAAGCGGCTACGGGCGGTGCTCTAGGCTGAGAGGGGGGCCAAGAGAAAGGATGGGAGTGAGGTGCTAAAACTAGCGGCGCAGCTTCGGCTAGGCTGAGAAATAAGGGTGGAACGACTTTTTGTGATGGCGTTATGGCAACAGGATTTGCCGTGCACCATTGGCAGTGCTCAGCCGTCGAGGCTTCTTCACCCGCCGCGCTTTGTTCACGGAGCTCGCCAGAGTTGGTATCCAGCCATTTCATCCCACTGCTGGTGCACACCGGCTCCAATGATCCATCGG
>CALCPT010000126.1 GCA_937897265.1 uncultured Alcaligenaceae bacterium | reverse complement strand
TCTTGTGGCGTTGCGTCTACTTGTTCTGCTAATTGTGTTAGCAAAATCGATACCCGGGCGCCCCCTTCTTTACGATTGGAGACATCAATTCGACCGTGATGCTCTTCGATAATTTTACGAACAATCGCCAAACCTAATCCTGTTCCCTGCGTTTTTGTGGTGACGTACGGCTCGAACGCCCTTTGTAACACTTGTGCCGAAAAGCCGGCACCGTTATCGGAAACGGTAAAGCGCACCGCCGCCCGGTCCGCTGTTTCAGCCGCCCCCGGAGGAATCAGTTGCGTGGTGACTCGGATCACCCCAGGGTGTGACACCTCAGCCAAGGCATCTCGCGCATTGGCCAACAGATTATGTACCACCTGCCGCAGTTGAGTTGGATCACCCAAAATAACCGGCAACTCGGGGTCAAGTAAAACTTCAAGCTGCCAAGGCTGGTTCGCATCCTCTTGCACCTGTCCGCTCAGTGGATCCCAGCCATAGAGGCCTAACACCTCATCCACTAGCTCATTAAAATCAACTGGCGCCAAGACCACGGGCGGCTTGCGCGCGTATTCACGAAAATCATCGACCATGTGTTTCAGTGAACTCACTTGGTTCACAATCGTGTTGGTTGCGCGCTCGAGCAGTTGCGCGTCAAGCGGTTCAAGCTTGTGCGCTAGCTTCATTGCAAGACGCTCGGCAGAGAGCTGAATCGGTGTCAGCGGGTTTTTAATTTCGTGCGCCAATCGACGCGCAACCTCACCCCAGGCCACGCTGCGACTCGCCGAGATCACTTCGGTAATGTCATCGAACACCACCATATAGCCATTTTCACGACCATCGACATGTAACTGCGTACCTCGCGCCAGCAACGTCAAGGTGAATGCCTTGGCCTCTGGCCCTGGCTCTTGCAAGGTCAATTCAAACTGCTCTTGCCAGTGCGTACGCTCTGAACCCATTGCCGTATGCTCAGAAAACGCCTGCCGGATTCGCTGTGAAAATTCACTCATGCCATCGACTGTCTGCAACAGCCGACCAGGTGCGGTACGCAAGTCAACTTTTAAAATTGATTGAGCCCCTTGATTAAAGGTCGTTAAGCAAAACCGCTCGTCAAACACCAACACACCAGCCGACAAGTTCGCCAAGACGCTCTCAAGATAAACGTTCGAGCGCTGAAGTTGACTGCGATTGGTTTCAACCATCCTTCGCGCCTCGTCGAGTTGACGAGTCATGGTGTTAAATGAACGGGTCAGTTGCCCCACTTCGTCATTAGAGGGCGGCTCGGGCAAGGCGCGATAGTCACCCACGCTGACAGCCTGCGTACCAGAAGCCAAGGCCAAGAGCGGGCTCACCAATTTTTTGGATAGGTACAACGCCACCGCGATTGCCGCAAACACTGCCAGCAGTAGCGCCAAGGTCAGCGTCACGCCAAACAAGTTACGTAGACTTTGCCTCGATAATGCTAACTCTTGATAATCACGATTACCCTGCTGCACTTCGCTAGCGTTACGGGCGATTTTTTCGGATACCGGCTGCACCAGTTGTAGCCAACGGGATTCAACATTCACGCCCAACAAACTTTCGACGCGCTCTGGTGCCGCGAGGGCGACAATCACCCTTAACTGCAGGCCCGGATCAACGGGGCCGCCGACCACGCTATCCACGCTATCGGCATTTGAATAGCCGCGCGTCACCCTCAACTGATTCAAAATCGCAGCGGGCGGCGGCAAGGGAGACAATGCGCCAAGCTTATCGCTTGAGAAAGCAATCACCCGCCCACTGCCACTAAACACCATCGCATCGACTGGGCCACTTGAATCGCGCAACCGCGCCAACACGCCGGCAACTTCTGCATCAGGAGTCGCGTTGAGTTCAGGCGTCATCACGCGTGCGCGCGACTCAAGCTCGGCGAGCTGGGAATCGAGCGCTGCTCGCGCCAAAGCCAGGCCTGACTCAAGAGCAGTATCAACACGCACGTTGAACCATGACTCGATTGATCGTGCCATGAACTGCAAAGACACGCCATAAATCAAAGTGCCAGGCAATACACCAATCAAGGCAAACGCCAACGCAAAGCGCGCAGTCAAACGTGCGCCAAACAAACCACTACGTAGCTGCGACAGCAGGCGCACCGTCAGTGCGACGACCCAGACAAACAGCGCCAGGGCAAGCGCCCCGTTCAACCAAAGCAACAAGCCTTGGTACTGAGCCACTCGCGATGCGTTACCCGTTGACCAAGCCAGCAAACCAAACAGACCTGCACCACTGCTAACCCCAATGAACAATGCCAGGCGAAGCAATCTGTTCATACGCGCCACACCACCAGCGGTTGAAACGACGCACTCGCGCCTGCTAGGAAAAGTAAGGGGTTCACTTTGTAGGCCCCGCTTGCTGAATTGAAAAATCAAACGGCGTCCAAGGGCTTGCCAACGACCAGGCGCTGCGACTGGCGGCCTCAAGCTGCAGCGGCCGAGCGAGCTGCGAGGCATCTAGACGCATCCTGATGCGTCCGTCATAGCGCTGGTTCTTCTCAAACCGATCGGAAGGCGCGACAGGCCAGCCACGGACTTGCTTTAGGACGGCCAGCGCTTCGTTTAAGGACTTGACGGGTAAAAACAAGTCGCCGGTTGCCACACGCCATTGCTGCGTGAGCGCGTTATAAGTCAAACGACGGGTTAATGTCGCCTCGACCAGCACTCGGTCAAACCACCACCATCTCGGTGAGGTGATTTTTAAATCAAACGTGAAGTAAAGCGGGACGCCGCGCTCAGCGGCCTCGGCTACCACTCGACCGAGCTCAAAGGTCAGATCAAGATCCAGCGTGAGTTGCCCCTCGGTAATCAAGGGCTCAATGCGCTCGATACGCGGCTCGTTCGCTTGGCTCAGCGTTGCCGCGAGGCACAACCATGCCGCAAGCACACCCAGAAGGCCTCGCTTACAGCCAAGCAAGAGTTGCGCCCGAGCCGTCATCGTGTGATTAACACCTAAACCTGTCTAGCAAACAAAGCATAAAAGAACCCATCTTGCCCCGCTGGGTGCTCAGCATCGGCCAGGCACGGCAACAATTGGCCCGGTGCGGGCAAGCGCACTGCCTGAGCATGACGCTTTAAAAAGGCCTGTGCCTGCAGCTCGCACTCTTGCGGAAAAATGGAACACGTCACAAGTAATAATTTACCCCCGGGTGCGACCAAACTCCACAATGAATCCAAAATCTCGCGCTGCAATTTTGCAGTCGGTTTAAGATCAGTGACTCGACGCAACCAACGAATGTCGGGATGGCGCCGCACAATGCCTGAGGCCGTACAAGGCACGTCAGCAAGCACGGCATCAAAGGGCTTACCGTCCCACCAGGTATGGGCACGCATAGCGCTTTCAGCGATCAATTCAACGTCATCATTGAGCAGGCCCAAACGCTCGAGATTTTGCTCGACGCGGCCCATCCGCGCGTTGTCGATATCAAGCGCTGTCAGTTTGAGGGCAGCGAGCTCGAGCATATGTGCGGTTTTGCCGCCAGGAGCCGCGCAAGCATCCAAGACCCGCATACCGTCTTTAAGCTCAAGCAACGGGGCTGCAAGCTGTGCGCCTGCGTCCTGCACCGACCACCAACCTTGTGCGTAGCCCGGCAGCGAAGCAATCGGGCGTGGCACATCGAGTACGAGCCCCGCCACACCGAAAGGCGTTGCGGTAATCCCTGCTGCGGCAAAGGCCTGCTCAACTTGCTCGCGTGTCGTTGCACGCAGATTGACCCGAAGCGTCAAGGGCGGATGTACGTTAGCCGTTTCAAGCAAGCGCTGCCAATCTTGTGGGTAAGCCGCTTGCAGCGCTTCAATCCACCATTTGGGATGGTTGTAGCGAGCCTCTGGGTCTTGCGCCAGCTGCGCGAGCAATGTGGCGCGCTCGCGTTGGAAGCGACGCAAAACGGCGTTGACTAAACCTTTGAAGTTCAGCGTATCGCGCTGCCCCTGCGTGGCCTGCACCGCCTGGTCAACCAAGGTATGCGCTGTGTAGGTGGGCGCAGTGGCGTCGCGCTCAGCGGGATCGCTCAAGGCGACCTCGAGCAACAACAGGCTTAAGCCCAACAAGGCAAAGACGGTGGGGTTTGGCGGTACGCGATCAAGCAACAGACGGCGCAGCGCCATCGCCTGGCCCCAGTGCCGCATGGCATAAAAGCTTAAGGACTGCGCCGAGGGCCGTAACTCGGGCCGAACGTCGAGCAAAGCTTCAGTCAAAGACTGGCCGGTTTCAACCGCGCCAAGGGCGCGCGCGGCGGCCAATAAACTATCAGAGAGTGCGGGGGCAGCTTGTGTCATTGGGTGATTGTAGGGGCTAGCGTCGATCGCGGGTAAAATCTCGCTCTCTTTCATGCGGGCCGCGGCCTGCCAGGTGACGTGCCATGTCCTCCCCAAAAGTCGGTTTTGTTAGTCTCGGTTGCCCCAAAGCGCTTGTTGACTCAGAGCGCATTCTTACCCAACTGCGTACCGAAGGCTATTTAATTGTTCCTGACTACAACAATGCCGATGTGGTGGTGGTCAATACCTGCGGCTTTATTGATAGCGCCAAAGCCGAGTCCTTAGACGCGATTGGCGAGGCCATTGCCGAAAACGGTCGCGTCATTGTGACCGGCTGTATGGGCGTCGATGAATCGGTCATTCGTGCCGTACACCCAAGCGTACTGGCAGTGACAGGGCCGCAACAGTACGAGCAGGTCGTGCGTGCGGTGCACGAGGCGGCACCGCCCAACCCCTCCCACGACCCCTTCACTGATCTAGTGCCGCCACAAGGGATCAAACTGACCCCAAGGCATTACGCCTATCTCAAAATTTCTGAAGGCTGTAATCACCGGTGCAGCTTTTGCATCATCCCCTCAATGCGTGGCGATCTGGTCAGCCGTCCCGTGGGGGATGTGCTTGACGAAGCCCAACGCCTGGCACGCGCCGGCGTTAAAGAGCTGTTAGTGATCTCACAAGACACTAGCGCCTACGGAGTCGACGTCAAATACCGCAGCGGCTTCTGGAACGGTCGCCCCGTTAAAACTCGCATGACCGAGCTTTGCTCGGCCTTGTCCGAATTAGGCATTTGGGTGCGCCTGCATTATGTCTACCCCTACCCCAATGTCGACGAAGTGATCCCTTTGATGGCTGAGGGCAAAATTTTGCCGTATCTCGACATCCCGTTTCAGCACGCCAGCCCGCGTATTTTGAAGGCCATGAAACGCCCCGCCTTTGAAGACCGCACGATGGCGCGGATTCATCGCTGGCGCGAGCAGTGCCCCGACATTACCTTGCGCTCAACCTTTATCGTTGGGTTTCCGGGCGAAACTGAAAGCGAATTTCAGTACCTGCTTGACTGGATGTCAGAGGCTCAACTCGACCGTGTTGGCTGCTTTCAATATTCGCCCGTCGAAGGTGCCCCAGCCAACGCGCTTGAGGGTGCCGTGCCCGACGAGGTCAAGCAAGAACGCTACGATCGATTCATGGCGCATCAGCAGGCGATTTCAACTGAACGCCTGGCGCGCAAAGTTGGCAAAGAGCTCGATGTGCTGATCGATGAAGTCGACGAAGACGGCGCGGTCGGGCGCTCAAGCGCCGATGCTCCCGAAATCGATGGCAGCGTATTTGTAGATAGTGCTGTGCCCTTGAAGCCGGGCGACATGGTGCGGGTGCGCGTCACTGACTCTGACGAGTATGACTTGTGGGCCGACAAGATTTAGGACGTACGCCGGGCACTTAACCTTTCCTTCAGTGATGACAACGAGCGGCGGCGCAGTGACCCCATCCCTGAGCCAGCCCTACTCTGGGTCAGATCTGCCGGTTCACTAGAATTTTCGATTGATCACTGACCAAGATGTCTACAGCCACAACACCGCTTTCTGACAAACACTCGACCACCTTACGGGTCGGGTTTGCCGGCACGCCTGAGTTTTCGGCCCTGGCTCTGCGGGCCATTCTGGCAGCTGGATTTACGGTGCCGTTAGTACTCACTCAGCCTGATCGCCCCTCTGGACGGGGCCTTAAGCTCACGCCAAGCGCCGTGAAGCAGTGTGCCCTTGAGCATAATATTGCACTCGTACAGCCGCGCAGTTTGCGCCTTGACGGCAAATATCCAGACGAGGCGCACAGCGCGCAAGCTGCTTTGAAGGTGGCTCAACTAGATGTTTTAGTGGTTGCAGCTTATGGCCTGATCTTGCCAAGTTGGGTGCTCACCACACCGCGCTACGGCTGCCTCAACATTCACGCCAGCCTATTGCCGCGCTGGCGCGGTGCCGCACCGATTCAGCGCGCCATCGAAGCAGGTGACACGCAAACTGGTGTCACGATCATGCAAATGGACGAGGGTCTGGATACCGGCGCCATGTTGTTGGTTGAGTCATTGGCCATCACCGATACTGAAACCGCCACGACGTTACACGACAGGTTGGCTGAGCAAGGGGCTCGCCTGATCGTGACGGCCTTACAAGCGCTGCCTCTAGGCACCTTAACTGCGCAACCCCAGCCGCCTGAGGGTGCAAGCTATGCCTCAAAGCTCGACAAAACTGAAGCAGCGCTCGACTTCAGCCAGCCAGCCGTGCGGCTTGCGCGTCGGATTCGAGCCTTCAACCCGGTACCGGGTGCCACGCTCAAACTGCCTGACATTGACGAGCCAGTGAAGGTCTGGAACGCGGTCGCACTCACCGCCCGAAGCACACAAGCTGCACCCGGCACCGTGATCGGCGCCAGCCCCGAAGGGCTGGATATTGCCACGGCTCAAGGCGTTTTACGTTTGACTGAGTTACAACGGGCAGGTGGCAAACGGCAAAGTGCCGCGGCCTTCATTCAAGGTTGGACCGGCGCGGCGAGCCTTTGATGCGTCGAGCATTTTGCTTACGCACGTCAACGGTTTGAAACGTCAAAATTTAGCGCTCGCGCGTCAACGACCTAGCGCTCTTTAAGTTTAAGCACCAAAATCGTGCCCGCCATCACAAACGTGATTGCGTTTGCAAAAATCAAGGGTAGCGACTCAATCAAAATGCCGTAGGCCAACCACAGAGCAATCCCCAGCGTAAACAGCACATACATCGCCAGAGAAATCGCTTTGGTGTCGCGGGTTTTGATTGTTTGATAGGTTTGAGGAAAAAACGCCGCGGTCGTTAAAAACGCCGCGACATATCCCATGATTTCAATATGCATGCGCTTGGGCTAGACCCGCTCAAGTTCGCGTTGTTCTTTACGCAGACGGGCTTTGAGGCGTGTTTGCTTTAAATAAGACAAGTGCTGCACGAACACTTTACCGTTCAGGTGATCAATCTCGTGCTGCACGCAGACCGCCAGCAAGCCTATTGCGTCAAACTCGTGCACTTCACCCTCAAGGTTGAGCGCGCGCACCCGCACTTGAGACGGCCTCACGACCTCGTCATAGACACCGGGCACCGATAAACAGCCTTCTTCATGACTGTTTTTCTCGTCGCTCGAAGAAATGATCTCAGGGTTAATCAGGACCATTAAATCGTTTTTATCTTCACTCACATCTATCACGACGACG
>CALCPT010000125.1 GCA_937897265.1 uncultured Alcaligenaceae bacterium | reverse complement strand
ACTTTTTCTTGAACCTTAGGCATGCGGGTCATACCGCCAACCAGAATCACGTCATCAATCTCGCTGATCTTGACGCCTGCGTCTTTGATCGCGATTTTGCAAGGATCCATCGTGCGAGCAATCAGCTCTTCAACCAATGACTCGAGCTTGGCTCGTGTCATCTTGAGGTTCAAGTGCTTAGGACCTGACGCATCCGCCGTGATGTAGGGCAAGTTGATTTCAGTTTGCTGAGCCGACGACAATTCAATCTTGGCTTTCTCAGCCGCTTCTTTCAAGCGCTGCAAAGCCAATACGTCTTTTGCCAGATCAACACCCTGCTCTTTCTTGAACTCAGCGATGACGTATTCAATGATACGTTGGTCAAAGTCTTCGCCACCCAAAAAGGTATCGCCGTTGGTCGAAAGCACTTCAAATTGCTTTTCACCGTCAACATCGGCGATTTCGATAATCGAGATATCGAACGTACCACCGCCCAAGTCGAACACAGCAATCTTACGATCGCCTTTTTCAGATTTGTCCATACCGAACGCCAACGCAGCGGCGGTGGGTTCGTTGATGATGCGCTTAACATCCAAGCCTGCAATACGGCCGGCGTCTTTGGTCGCCTGGCGCTGGCTATCGTTAAAGTATGCAGGGACAGTAATCACCGCTTCGGTGACAGTCTCACCCAAAAAGTCTTCTGCAGTCTTTTTCATCTTGCGCAAAACGTCTGCAGCAACCTGCGAAGGCGCAAGCTTCTTGCCTTGGGCTTCAACCCAGGCGTCGCCGTTGTCGGCCTTGACGATTTTGTAAGGCATCAAATTGATGTCTTTTTGCACCGCATCTTCGGTGAATTTACGACCGATCAGACGCTTCACTGCGTACAGCGTATTGGTCGGGTTTGTCACAGCCTGACGCTTAGCGGGTGCGCCAACCAACGTTTCACCGTCTTCCATGTAGGCGACGATTGAAGGCGTAGTGCGGGTGCCCTCTGCGTTTTCAAGGATTTTCACTTGTCCGCCATCCATCACTGCCACGCAGCTGTTGGTGGTGCCAAGGTCGATACCGATAATCTTGCTCATGGTCAAACTACCTTTTTAAAAATCAGAATTAGGGGTGACTGCTTCGATGAGTGGTAATTGGGGGGGAATTGGGCGATTTCAAGACTAAAACCCTCTTTTATTGCCCAAATTCTAAAAAAACTTAAATTGCCCAACACCGAAAAAACTTAATTCTCAAACTCGGCTCTCATTCAGACTGGCGTTACGCCGCGGCCTTGATTAGCCCTGGGTAAAGCCACAAACGTCATTTAGGCTCGAGGTTCAAGCCGCCACGGTCACTAAGGCTGGTCGTAACACGCGGTCTGCAATCAAATAACCCTTTTGCAGCGTTTGCACCACGGTATTGGACGCCTGCTCAGCCGGAATCGTCGCAATCGCCTGATGTTGGTGCGGGTCAAACTTGGCACCGGCTTCGGGTGCAATTTCTTTCAGATGGTTGCGCTCAAAGGCACTGACCAACTGTTTGAGAGTCACTTCAATCCCGGTGCGCATGGTTTCAGCGGTTTGTTCGGTCTGCGCCAAAGCCGCCTCTAAACTATCTTTAACCGGAACTAAGCCTTCCGCAAACGATTCGATACCAAACTTACGCGCCTTAGAGACTTCTTCTTGAGCACGACGGCGAACATTTTCCATCTCGGCGTGCGCCCGCAAGGCTTGATCTTTTTGCTCGGCAACTTGAGCTAGCGCAGCAGCGAGTTCAGCCTGCAACTGCTCGAGGGGATCTAAGACAACCGGCTCTTGAACAGCCTCAGTTGCGCCCTCAGCGGGTGCTTCGGCCATTGCGGGGTCGTGCTCTTTGTTGCCATCAGTCGAGTCTTGGGGGGATGCCATGTACTTCTCCAGAAAAATGCTTGATCTGAAGTAGCAATTGGGGCTAAATCCAATAATTCAAGGGTTAACCACGAAAAAAGTGCCCGAATTTTGCATGATGCGCCGCGATTCAGACAATAACGGGTTCAACAAGCGTAAACCGCAGGCACTGACAGACACGAACAGCTAAAACAGCGCCCGGCTAGGGCTCGATTGGCCAGCCCTGCAGCTGCCCAAGCACCATATCAGCCAACGAATTCACCCACGCCTGATCGTCGTTTAGTGCTGGAATATACCTAAATCGTTTGCCACCGGCATGCATGAAGGCTTCGCAGACCTCGACCTGAATTTCTTCAAGCGTTTCAAGGCAATCTGCCAAAAAGCCTGGGCAGACCACATCAATGTCAGTCACCCCTTGTTGAGCAAGCTTTTGGAGCGTTGGCTCGGTGTAGGGTTCAAGCCACTTGGCAGGGCCAAAACGGCTTTGAAACGTAACTTGATAGGCCTCATCGGGCAAGCCTAAATACTGCGCTAACGCGCGCGCCGTTTCGTAGCAATCACGGCAATATGGATCGCCAAGATCAACACACTGCCTGGGCAGACCATGAAAACTCATCACTAGCTTTTGGGGCTTGCCGTGCTGTTGCCAAAAAGCAGCAATCTTGTCGCCCAAGGGGCCAATAAAGGCTGGATCGGTATGAAAGCGCTTGATGAAACGCAACGCGGGCTGATCGCGCATGTGACTGGCGACCCGAGCCACCTCATCGACCACCGTCGCGGTTGTGCTTGAGGCATATTGTGGGTAGAGCGGCACCACGAGCATGTGCTCACAGCCACGCTCACGTAAACGCAGCATGGCTTGTTTGATTGAGGGCTGGCCGTAGCGCATGCCCGTTTCAACCTCGATGGCAAGCCCGCGTTGCGCGAACAGCTGGCGTAGCCCTTCGGTTTGGCGTTGGGTATACACCATCAAAGGCGAGCCACCCTCCATCCAGACACTTTTGTATCGCGGCACAAGCTTACGCGGCCGTGCCATCAAAATCGGACCATTTAAAATCGGCCACCACAACAGCTTGGGAATCTCAATGACGCGCGGATCGGACAAAAACTCGCGCAAATACTTGCGGATCGCAGGTGCGGTGGGTTCGTCAGGCGTACCAAGATTGACAAGAATGACCCCAACACCGCCCGTTTTAAAGGGCTTGGGCCAAGGGATGAAACGGGAGTTGCGCGCAAGATCGCGCTTGGGTTCGGGCCAGAAACGCATTTCTATTAACGCTCGTGAGAATGGTGGCTAAGCGCGCTTGAAAGCAAACGCGCTGTAATGTCGACGATGGGGATCACACGCTCGTAGGCCATTCGAGTCGGACCGATTACGCCAAGCGTGCCGATCACATGGCCATCAACACTGTAAGGTGCCGTCACGACAGATAAATCTTCAGTGGGGACTAACTGCGAATCGCCTCCGATATAAATCTGTACTCCTTGCGCCTGACTCGAGACTTCGAGCAACTGCAACAAATCCGTTTTTTTCTCAAACATTGAAAAGGTTTTGCGCAACCGATCCATATCTGATGCCAACTCGTTGACATCAAGCAGCTTGCGCTCACCCGAAATGACGACAGTTTCAACCTCATCGGCGGCTTGCGCCCCGGCCTCAACTGCGGCTTGCATCAGGCGCGACATATCGACCTGCAAACGCGCCAAATCGTGAGCCAGAGTTTGCCGAACAGCCGCAAACGACTTGCCGGCAAAATTATGATTAAAAAAGTTTGCCGCTTCGGTAAGAGCGCTGGCGGTGTAGTCGCGCGGAGTCAGCAAAATACGATTTTGCACATCGCCATCCGGCGTCACGATAATCAGCAAGATGCGTTTTTCAGAAAGGCGGATGAACTCTATCTGGTGAAACACTTGAGCGCGGCGCGGCGACAACACCACCCCTGCGAACTGACTCAAGCTTGACAACATCGCTGCGGCAGCCTGCACCGCACGTGCAGGGTCAGAGCCGCTTTGCAAGTCGCGTACGGTAGACACCGGATGCAAATCGATCGGTTGCGCCGTGAGCATGGTGTCGACAAATACCCGATAGCCACGCGGGGTGGGGATGCGGCCCGCTGAAGTATGCGGACTATGAATGAGGCCAAGCTCTTCGAGATCGGCCATGACATTTCGGATAGTCGCCGGAGACAATTCAAACATTTTTGAGAGCGTGCGCGAGCCGACCGGCTGGCCATCGTCTATGTAACGTTCAATAAGCGCTTTGAGCAGCGCGCGCGCACGATCATCCATCATTGCCCTATTTTACCTTTGTCGACCCTATAATCGGTTAGATTTTCGCGGATTATGAAACCTATGCATTTTCCTATTATTGCTCTAGTTGGCCGCTATCAGGATTCAGACCTGCACGCGCCGTTGCGCGCTTTGGCAAAATTATTGGTGCGAGAAGGGTCGCAAGTCTTGGTCGAGGCAGATACGGCCCGTCAAACGGGTGTGACCGAGTACCCTGCCGCCAGCTTTGCCGAAATTGGACAACAGGCCAACCTCGCCATTGTGATGGGGGGCGACGGCACCATGTTGGGGGCAGCACGCCATTTGGCGCCCTTCGACGTACCTGTAGTCGGGATCAATCACGGGCGTTTGGGCTTCATCACTGATATCCCGCTGCAACATTCGACCGAAGCCCTCACCGACTTACTGCAGGGGCGTTATGAAACCGAAACGCGCATGCTGCTGAGTGCAACGGTATGGCGCGGCACCGAGCAAATGTTTACTGCAACCGCACTCAATGACGTGGTGCTAAACCGCTCTGGGCGCGGCGGCATGATTGAAGTACGCGTCGAAGTGAACAACACCTTCATGTACTCACAACGCGCCGACGGCTTGATTGTGGCCACCCCAACCGGCTCGACCGCCTATGCCCTGTCTTCGGCAGGCCCAATCTTGCACCCTGAGGTCAGCGCCATCGTCTTGGTACCCGTAGCGCCGCAAACGCTGTCGAATCGCCCAATTGTGATTCCAGCCGATGGCGTGTTGAACATGACTTTAACCGCCATGGGCCGCAGCGAAGGGGGCGCAAGTGTGCACTTTGATATGCAAACCTGGTCTGACCTGATGCCGGGAGACCGTATCGTGGTTCAGCGGGCCCCGCACAACATTCGGTTTTTGCATCCTGCAGGCTATAGTTTTTTCTCGACCCTGCGTCGCAAACTCGATTGGAACCGTATGCCCCGCTCGGGCACTGAGGCCGAATAGCCCATGCTACGTGGCTTGCACATCCGAGACTTCGTCATCGTCACCGAGGCCGATATTAGTTTTGACCCGGGTTTTACCGTCTTTTCGGGCGAAACTGGCGCGGGCAAATCAATTTTGATCGACGCCTTGGCGTTAACGCTGGGCGAGCGAGCCGACTCGTCGGTGCTGCGTGAGGGTGCCAGCAGAGCTGAAATCAGTGCGGTATTTGAAACGCCCGACACGCTCACCGCTTGGTTGACCGAACATGATTTACGCCCCGATCACGAACTGGTCCTGCGTCGCGTCATTGATGCTCAAGGCCGCAGCCGAGCCTATGTCAATGGTTCGGTGGTCACAATCACGCAACTGCGCGAAATTGGCGAGCAACTGATCGACATACACGGCCAGCACGCGCATCAAAGCTTGTTACGTGCCGACAACCAACGCGAGCTACTCGATGCGCACGGCAACCTTCAGCCGTTGCGACAAACCACTGCACTCGCGTTTAAAGCCTGGCGCACAGTAGAAAAGCAATTGGCAGTATCCGAGCAAGATGCAAGCAGCCTAGCGCAGGCACGCGAGCGACTTGAGTGGCAAACCAGCGAATTGGCACGCTTGTCTCTTGGGGCCACCGAGTGGGTCGATATTTCAGCCGAGCACACCCGCTTAGCCAATGGTCAGTCACTTTTGGATGGTGCGGCTCAAACACTCGCTTCGCTTGATGAAGCTGAGGCCTCGGTGCAGCAGCAGTTAGGTGCAGCCGTGCAAAGGATTGGACAGCTATTGCGTCACGACTCGCAGCTAAAAACAGTCTACGACGCGCTCGACTCTGCCCATATTGCGGTAGGCGAGGCGGTGTCAGATCTCAACGATTATGTGTCGCGCGCTGAACTCGACCCAGCCCGCTTGGCTGTGCTTGACAATAGATTGCGCGCCATTTTTGAATTGGCACGCAAATTCAAAACCGAGCCTGACGACCTGTACAGTCTTGAACAATCACTTAAAGCCGAACTCGCAGCACTGCAGACATCAAGCGATATTCAAGCACTGCGAGCGCAAGTTGTCGCGCGACAAACAGAGTACGAAGTTGCGGCTAAAGCCTTATCAGCGGCGCGCACCAAGGCGGCGACTGACCTTGGCAAGCAGGTGAGCAAGGCCATGCAAACACTGGCGATGGAGGGCGGGCAATTCAGCATTGCCATGCACTCGGGCCCAGCCGCAAGCCACGGGCAAGATCAGGTTGAGTTTTTAGTTGCAGGCCATGCCGGCAGCACTCCGCGCCCGTTAGCAAAAGTCGCGTCTGGCGGTGAACTCGCCCGTATTTCATTAGCGCTCTCGGTCATCGCAAGCCGTGCCGCGCGGGTCCCGACCCTGATCTTTGATGAAGTCGATAGCGGCATCGGTGGTGCTGTCGCTGAGGTGGTAGGCAATTTGCTACGTGAACTCGGTGCGCGCCATCAAGTCTTGTGCGTCACACACTTGCCGCAGGTCGCTGCGCGTGGACAACACCATTTTCAAGTCAGCAAGCAAAATGTGAAAGGCAAAACGCAATCCAGCATTGCTTTGCTGCAACCGCCAGAACGTGTCGAAGAAGTTGCCCGCATGTTGGGAGGCATCAAAATTACCAGTACTACGCGTGAACACGCTAAAGAACTGTTAGAGCCATAAGCGAGGTCCGACTTTGCTCTGGGCACCCTGTGCCCAACGCGGTCAGCTAGCGGCCCATACCGTGACAGTTGGTACAGACCCCATACAAGACCATTGCGTGGCTTTCTAAAATAAAGCCGTTGTCGCGCGCCACCTTATGCTGCCGTTTTTCGATATCAGAATCAGTAAACTCGGCCACCTTACCGCAATGTGTGCAAATTAAATGATCGTGATGATCGCCATCGTTGAGCTCAAAGATCGCCTTGCCGCCATCAAACTGGCTGCGCGCCAGAATGCCCGCCTGCTCGAACTGCGTTAATACCCGGTAGACGGTGGCTAAGCCAATATCGATACTCTCGCCAATTAACGCACGGTAGACATCCTCAGCACTGAGGTGACGCGCGCCAGATTTACGAAAAATATCGAGTATTTTCAGGCGCGGAAACGTCGCCTTTAACCCCACGTTTTTAAGATCGTTCGGATCGTTTTCGGTGTACATCGGCAATTCCTCGTTTTGGCTCTGAATCCCTGCGCGTTTATGGTGAAATCACCAAAAAAACACGCAAGATCGTGTGAGAGACCAACGTTTAACCGCGTAAACCTTTATGATAACGTCTTTGGCTGTTTATCCGATAGAGGTTCGCAGTGGTCAAGTTTCATACTATCGCTTTGCACCTGCGCACAGGCTTGGCGCTCGCCCTTCTGGTAGCAGCCGCTGCCGGTTGCAGCTCAAACCGCTGGGGGTTTCCGTATAAAGCCGGTGTTCAACAGGGTAACTGGATCACAAAAGATCAGGTCAGTCTGTTGCGCCCTGGCATGACACGCGAACAAGTTCGCTTCGCCTTGGGCACACCAATGCTGACAAGCGCGCTGCACAGTAACCGTTGGGATTATCCCTACTTTTATCGCGCAGGAACCGGCAAGATCGAAGAACGCACGCTCACGATTTTTTTTAACGGCGCTCAGCTAGAAAGCTGGCGTGGCGAAGAACAACCCGAGCTGCAACCGTTTCAAATTGCACGCGAAGAAGTGGGTACGGTCGTTCGCGAAGACAAGCAAATTAAACTTGATAACGAGCGGATGAACAACGATGGCGATGCGGCTGTTCAGCTGATCCCTGGTGTCAGCATTGATCAGATGCAATCAAATGGTCCGCCGCTGAGCGATCCTCAGGCCTTGCCAGGCGCGCCTGAAGATGCGCCGGTGCAGCTGCGCTAATACAACGACTCTAGGTAAGCTCGACATGATCCGAATTGCAATTACTGGTGCCAGCGGCCGCATGGGCCGTATGCTGATTGAGTTAGTGTCTCAGTCAACCGATCTCACCTTGGCTGCCGCGCTTGATGTCGCCGGCTCTCCTATGATTGGCCAAGACGCCTGCGCCTTTTTAGGTAAACCAAGCGGCGTGCTGATTACAGAGGATCTGTCTGTACTCAAAGGCGCCGACTGCCTGATCGATTTCACTCGCCCCGAAGGCTCGCTGCTGCACTTAGCAGCCTGCGCGCAGTACCGCGTCAATATGGTGATTGGCACCACGGGGTTTGACGATACCGGTAAGGCCGCGATCGCTGAGGCCGCCAAAACAATCGGTGTGGTGTTTGCACCAAACATGAGTGTTGGTGTCAATGCAACGCTCAAATTATTAGATATGGCCGCTCGTATTCTCAACTCCGGCTATGACGTTGAAGTGTTCGAAGCCCATCATCACCATAAAGTTGACGCCCCATCCGGTACAGCACTCAAAATGGGCGAAACTGTTGCGCAAGCTTGGGGCAAGCCTCTTGATGAGATCGCCACCTGGACGCGCGAGGGCCACACTGGCCCACGCGAGGCTGGCACGATCGGATTTTCAGTGGTGCGCGGCGGCGACATCGTGGGCGACCATACCGTGTATTTTTGCGGTATCGGCGAGCGTATCGAGATCACTCATCGCTCGAGCAGTCGCGCAGGCTACGCTGAAGGCAGCTTACGTGCGGCGCGATTTTTGAAAGGCAAACAAGCAGGCCTGTTTGATATGCAGACCGTTCTTGGGCTCTAAATAGCTGAGTTCAAGACTCAACGACTGGCTGGGCACACTAAGGGCAAGCACTAGACAGTGCTCCTTCGGTCGCTTAGACGACCACGGGCTCAATCTCGAGCAGGACACCAAAGGTTTTTTGTACAGCCTGACTAATGGTGCTTGCCAAAGCGAGCAGCTCGTCTGCCTGGGCATGACCATAATTGACTAACACCAAGGCCTGTTGGGCGTGGACTCCGACCGCGCCAGACCGCAGACCTTTGAAGCCACAGTATTCGATGAGCCAACCTGCAGCGAGCTTGAAGCCTCCGTCGGGTTGCTGGTAGCCGACAAGCTTAGCAAAGCGCGCTTGCAAGGCTTGATATTGCGTTGCAGACACCACTGGGTTTTTAAAGAAGCTTCCGACATTACCGAGCACTGCCGGGTCAGGCAGCTTGCGACGACGAATGTCGCAGACGGCCTCTAGTACGGCGTGCGCTGTCACAGATTGTGACTCCAACCCAAGCTGCGGATGACCCGCCAGATCAGGATACGTCAGTACGGGTTGCCAAGCCTTAGGCAAGGCAAAGCGCACTGAAACGATTAACCATTCGCCACGCTTGGCACGTTTAAAAATGCTGTCGCGATAGCCAAAATCACACTCTACGCGCGACAGCGTCACGTACTTTTGTTTGGCGACGTGCCAAGCAGTCACCGACTCAAGGCGCTGACACAGTTCAACACCATAGGCGCCTATATTTTGCACGGGGGCCGCGCCCACTGTGCCTGGAATTAACGCAAGGTTTTCAAGGCCCCACCAACCTCGCGCCGTGGCGGTGACCACCCAATCGTGCCAGTTTTCACCGGCGGCAACATCAATTAACCAATGGTCAGCAGTGCTCTCAAACAGCTTGATCCCTTTGAGTGCAACACGCACCACTAAAGAGGACAACGTAGCGGGCAAAATGACATTGCTGCCCCCGCCCAACACTAAACACTCAGGCGCTCGAACAAGCTGACTGCCTAATTCGTTCATTTGCTCAAGACTTTGGAGAACGACCACTTGCTCGGCCTGACACTGCAGTCGCAGGGTATTGCACGAAGACAAGTCTTGGGCCTGCGCGATCAACGAATGTTGCCCCTTTTGTAAGAATCGATTTGACATGGTGGGGGATAGGTGTGCTATAGTCGCTGACGTTGTGAATGATACAGCAGTAAACAAGCGGGAGTAGCTCAGTTGGTAGAGCGCAACCTTGCCAAGGTTGAGGTCGAGAGTTCGAGACTCTTCTCCCGCTCCAAATTCCAAAAAGGGGGAAGCACACGTTGCTTCCCCCTTTTTTGATTCTGCACAGGCGCAATGGCAGAGTGGTTATGTAGCGGATTGCAAATCCGTCTAGCTCGGTTCG
>CALCPT010000124.1 GCA_937897265.1 uncultured Alcaligenaceae bacterium | reverse complement strand
GCGCCGCCGCACCTTCGCGATCATTTCCCACCCCGACGCCGGCAAGACCACGCTGACCGAGAAGCTGCTGCTGTTCTCGGGCGCGATCAACATCGCCGGCTCGGTCAAGGCGCGCAAGGCCGCGCGCCACGCCACCTCCGACTGGATGGAGATCGAGAAGCAGCGCGGCATCTCGGTCGCCTCCTCGGTGATGCAGATGGAGTACCGCGATTGCGTGATCAATCTGCTTGATACCCCGGGCCACCAAGACTTTTCTGAAGACACCTATCGTGTGCTCACGGCGGTTGACGCGGCCCTGATGGTAATTGACGCGGCCAACGGGGTCGAACCACAAACCATCCGTTTGTTGCAGGTTTGCCGCGCCCGCAACACACCCATCATTACGTTCATCAACAAGATGGATCGCGAGGTGCGCGAACCGCTTGAGCTGTTATCCGAAATCGAACAACACATTGGCATGGATGCTGTGCCGTTTTCGTGGCCAGTCGGCATGGGCAAGGCGTTCGGCGGCGTGTTTGATATCCAGCGCGATCGCATGCGTTTGTTTAAGTCTGGGCAAGAGCGTCGTAACGATACCGGCGACGACTTTATCGACGGCCTCGACAATCCAGAAATTGCCAAACGCTTTGGTAGCTCGTTTGAACAAGCTAAAGGCGAGATCGAACTCATTCAGGCGGCAGCACCTGCGTTTGATTCAACGGCGTTTTTAGCTGGCAAGCAAACGCCTGTGTTTTTTGGTTCTGCGATTAACAATTTTGGCGTTCAAGAAGTACTGGATGCTTTGGTCGATCAGGCACCCCCACCAGGCTCACGCCAGGCGCTCGAGCGCGTGGTGCACCCCGAAGAACCCAAGTTCACTGGCGTCGTCTTTAAAGTGCAGGCCAACATGGATCCCGCACATCGCGATCGTGTGGCCTTTGTGCGCGTTAGCTCTGGCAAGTTTGAGCGTGGCATGCGGCTCAAGGTATCGCGCAACAACAAAGAGATTCGCCCCAATAACGTAGTGTCGTTTTTGTCGCAACGTCGTGAACTCGTTGACGAGGCCTACGCGGGCGATGTGATTGGCATCCCCAATCACGGCATTTTGCATCTGGGCGATGTATTGACCGAAGGCGAAGCCTTGCACTTTACGGGTTTACCTTTTTTTGCACCCGAGCTTTTTCAGGCCGTCGAAACCAAAGACCCCTTGCGCACTAAGCAGCTTCGTACTGGCCTGTTGCAACTTGGTGAAGAGGGTGCAATTCAAGTGTTCAGACCGTTGGTCGCAGGCGGCGCGCTGCTACTTGGTGCGGTGGGTCAATTGCAGTTTGAAGTCGTTGCGCATCGCCTGCAGGCGGAGTACGGCGCCGAAGCACGACTGATGCCCTCGCGCTATAACATGGCGCGTTGGGTCACCGCCGAAGACCCGAAAGAGCTGCGCAAATTCATCGATGCTAACGTCTCAAACATCGCCTATGATGTGGTCGAAGCACCAGCGTTTTTGGTGAGTTCAACGGCTCAATTGCGTGTTGCCGAAGAGCGCTATCCAGCGATTCGCTTTCACGCGATGCGCGAGCATGGCGGTCAAGTGTTTGCCGATAAAGTTTAATCCTCGCCCCCTAAGAGATCACTTATGTCCTGGCGTGTCTTAATTGTCTTTTTAATGCTTGCTGGAGTTGCCTCATGGCAAGGCGGCGTGCAATTAGGCAATTGGCTTGTGACACGTGCGCCCGATACCGTCGCCTCGGTGGCCGACAAAGACTACAGAACCTTAAAGCTCGATGCCCTCGGTCGTCCAATCACCGCTCAACCACCACAGCCTCGTATTGATGGCACCTTGGGCGTACCGCGCCAACTCGATCCAATTGAGTGGGCGATCGAAGCCGTTACTGCCGAGGACTTTGAAACGGACCCCAACCGTATGAAGGTTGAGGACGACGAGGATGATGACGATGACACGGCCAAAGAGGGGTCAGAAACCGCCGACGCCAAACGTGCAGAGCGAAATGCGAAAGAGCGGTCTGACAACGCAGCAACTTCGGCGCCTTCCTCGGGCGCTACAACACGACCCACTGCGCCACCGGTGCCGCCCGGCATTAGCGTGACCGTAATTTCGTGGCAGCAGTCACTCAAACAAGAGCTTGAACAATGTGGCAAGTTAGGGTTTTTTCAACGCCCCACCTGCTTACAAAACGCACGTAGTAAATACTGCGCGCCAAACGACGCCTGGGGCAAAACTGCTGACTGCCCCGCACGTCAAAACGAACAATTCACCGGTAACTAACGTGCGCCCGCCTGCGACTTGCGCAGTGGCGCGGTCGGAATACGTAACAGCTCTCGATATTTAGCCACCGTACGCCGCGCAATCGTAATCCCATCTTGATCAAGCAAACTCACGAGTTGGCTATCCGACAGAGGTTTTTTGCGATCTTCGCCCGTGATCAAAATTTGGATGCGCGTTTGTACCGCCGTTGCAGAAGTCGCCTCTTTGCCCTCAGTCGTTAGCCCCGTGCTAAAGAATCGCTTCAGCTCAAACGTACCATGTGGCGTCAACATGAATTTTTGCGTTGTGGCTCGCGAAATCGTTGACTCATGCATGCCGATCTCAGCAGCAATGTCTTTAAGAGTCAACGGCCGTACTGCCCCCCAACCATTCGAAAAGAACGCCTGCTGATGAGCAACAATCACCTGCGACACTTTCAAGATCGTTTCAAACCGCTGGGCGACATTTCGAATCATCCAGCGCGCCTCTTGCAATTGTCCATGCAACGCAGTGTGCGCACCGCTACGCGGACTGCCTAAGGCTTCGGCATACATCGCATTGACTCTCAGTTTAGGCATCACAGACTCATTGAGCGACACCACCCAGCCCTTGCGGGTTTTTCGCACCAGCACATCGGGCACGGCGAAGTCTGCCGCAGGTATGTTCCAGGCACTCGCAGGCCGAGGATTCAGTTTGACGATCAACGCATGCGCGCGGTTAAGCATCTCAGCATCGCATTGCAATAACTCGCGTAGTTTGAGCATATTGCCGGTTGCCAAGACAGCGAGGTGATGTTGGCACACCGTACGCGTCAAGGCAACGAGCGCTGGGTCTTGTAACGCCTCAAGTCGCTTGGGGTCGCCGAACTGAAGCTGTAAAACGAGGCATTCGCCAAGATCGCGGGCACCGACACCCGGCGGATCAAACGACTGCAGCATTTTTAACGCACAGCGAAAATCATCTTCGTCCAGACCGAGCTCTGGGTTCATCCAGCTCGCAATCTCGTCAAGCGGTGACGCCAAAAAACCATCATCATTGAGCTCGTCAATCAACAGTTCGACAACCGCAGCATCGCGCTTGCTTAGGCGAGTCATGCCTAACTGTTCGAGCAAATACTCTCGCAGATTGCTTTCGCGCGCTGGTTCGGGACGCTCAGGAAAGTCATCGTCGCGCGACCCACGTGATTCTGACGAAAACTCGAGTCGGTCACGCTCAGGCTCGCGCTCTGAAGCTGGGGCGTAATCGGTATTGGCCTCGGGTGTTGCGTCCAGACCACGATCGACACCGCTTTGCGCCAGGCCAAATTCTGTGCTGTCTTGTCCGACGCGTAAGCTCGCCACAGCGCCGCCCGGCTCGTACAATGGCGTGCCCTCTTGCTCTAAGAGGGGATTTTCGGCCAAAGCACGAGCAACTTCAGCCTCAAGATCCAACGTCGAAAGCTGCAACAGTTTGATCGACTGTTGCAGTGCGGGGGTCAGAGTCAGCTGTTGACCCTGACGAAGCTCGAGAAAATTGCGACTCATAGGTACAATATTTTGCATGATGAATCGACCTAGCACCACACCGCCACAAAAAGACACCCCTTTACTGGGCGGCATCCTGTTGCGGTTAGCGCTACCGCGTCTATTAACGCGTGTGGTCGTCATTTTAGCGGCTATCGCCTTAGTCATTTATTGCGCGCAACGTATTCTGCAGTCGGGTAAAGCTTGGCTTGATTTTGCCCTCAAACTGACCGGTCTATCTGAGATTCTTGGCAAGACGGTCATAGACTTTGTTATGCAGTATCAAAAGTATTTCTGGTGGTTTGTGATTCTGATCTTGATCTTAATCACGGTCAGCTGTGTGATCAGTTACTTACGTAGCAGCCTAAAGCGTGGCCGTGCAGCACTCGTGCCGCTGGGTGATGTACGCAAGCTCTGCGCTCAACTTAGCCCTGAAGGCCTGGATATTTTGAATTGGGTCTGGCAAGATCAGACTCAGCCCGTGACTGTCGGGACGTTACAAACCGTACTGACGCAACGCAGCAGCGGACGAGCGCGAAAACTCGCGTTAGCGCGAGCACAACAGTTCGAGCTTCAGTCGGCGTTACAAAGCCGGCCCATCAACGCCACTCGTGCCCCCGCCCCGACGCGGGTGTTGCCACCTGCCAACGAAACAGGGCAGCGCGAGCCCACCATGCTTGCCTGACCTGCTCAACGCTTGATCGAGCTCGGCTCTAGCCTTGCTCAAGCACCACGCAAGAGCCCTTGGCGCTTGCGTTTCACCCAAATTTATGTTCGACTAGAGGCTATGAAGACGCTTGCCACAGGCCTCGCCTGCCCTCAAACACACTGCTCGGCCCTTTTTGGCCGCGGATTAGTCGTGTCTGGCAACCGTGCTGATGCTCTTGGGCTGCTATCGCTACTACTAGCGATCGGTTGCCGGGCCTAGTGCCCGTGGCAGTCCGGCAACCAACCGCCACCCCAGCAGTCACCTTCCGTCACACATTTCTAGATTTGATCCAAACACTGGCTTGTTAACGCCATCGATGAACACAGGCAATACGTATCCTGGCATCGCCTAAACAGATTTAAGGTTAATCATGCTTTCGAATCCCGCCACAAAATACATCCCGTTCAAACCCTTCGAACGCGACTTTTCAGAGCGCACCTGGCCCACTAAAAAAATCACTCATCCACCGATCTGGATGAGTACCGATTTGCGTGACGGCAATCAGTCGCTGATTGAGCCCATGAGCGTTGAACGTAAGCTGCGCTTTTTTGAAATGTTGGTCAAAATCGGCTTCAAAGAAATTGAGGTCGGGTTTCCGTCTGCCTCGCAAACCGACTTTGACTTTGTGCGCAAGCTGGTCGACGACAAACTGATCCCAGACGATGTCACCATCATTGCACTCACACAGGCTCGCCCCGAGCTCATTGAGCGCACTGTTGAATCGGCGGCCGGTGCCAAGTGCGCCATGATCCACCTCTATAACGCTTGTGCACCTGGCTTTCGCCGCATCGTCTTCAACATGAATCGCCAAGAGGTCAAGCAGGTCGCGCTTGACGGCACGCAATGCGTGATGGATTGCATGGCCAAGTACCCACAAACACACTGGCTCTACGAGTACTCACCCGAAGTGTTCAGCACCACCGAGCCCGATTTTGCGCTTGAGGTCTGTAAAGCTGTCACGGCGCTCTACCAACCAACGCCTCAGAAAAAAATCATTTATAACTTGCCGGCCACCATTGAGGCCACTACGCCCAACATGTATGCCGATCAAATCGAATACATGCATAACAATCTCACTAAGCGTGATTCAGTGATTATTAGTTTGCACCCACACAACGATCGCGGTACAGCAGTGGCTGCGGCCGAATTGGGCCTGATGGCTGGCGGCGATCGCGTCGAAGGTTGCCTGTTCGGCAACGGTGAGCGCACCGGTAACGTTGACTTAGTGACCCTGGCCTTAAACCTGTATACACAAGGCATTCACCCCGGTCTTGATTTTTCAGACATCGATGAAGTGCGTCGCTGTGTTGAGTTTTGCAATCAATTACCGGTGCATCCACGCCATCCATATGCTGGTGACTTAGTGTTCACAGCCTTCTCAGGCTCACATCAAGACGCCATCAAAAAAGGCTTCGCCGTACAAAAGGCCGATGCCATCTGGGAAGTCCCTTACTTGCCGATTGACCCAGCTGATCTGGGACGTAGCTACGACGCCGTGATTCGCGTCAACAGCCAGTCAGGCAAAGGCGGCGTATCTTATTTGCTTGAACAAGAGCATGGCTTGGCGTTGCCACGTCGCTTACAAATTGAGTTTAGCCGCGCCATTCAGCGCGTCACCGATGAAACGGGTCGCGAGGTGACCGCTGAAGACGTCTATACGATTTTCAATGCCGAGTATCTGACTCAAACCGAGCCTTGGAAGCTCATCAAGCACAGCATCACAGGTGATCCAAGCGCGGCCGAAGGCAAGCACTTTACGATCGAGGCCGAGTTCGAAGTCGACGGTGTACGCCGCGTACTGAAAGGCTCAGGTGATGGCGCAATTTCTGCGTTTGTTGATTGCTTAGGAATTCCCGTTCGCATCATGGATTATCACGAGCATGCCATTGGTACCGGTACCGATACGCGTGCAGCTTGCTATGTCGAAGCGCGCATCGAAGAAGGCGCGACAGGTTTTGGTGTGGGCATTGATCGCGATATCGTCACAGCGTCTTTCAAGGCGGTACTGAGCGGCTTAAATCGGCATATCAAAGCTAGCTAAGATCACCAACCAGTTGACCCCAAAGGTCAACTGTTCTGATTTTGAAATGAAGCGAGCGGATTTTGAAAGACGCTTGAGACCTGATTTTTCATACTGAACCCTAATTGCTAGGCCTGCCACCAAAATTGAGCAGGTTTTGGCAGTCAGCGTTCAACGTACTGAAAAGAGGGCTTCCCATGTCGACCACGATTATCCGTTCTTTTAAACGCACGCTTGCCTCGCTGCTACTGCTTACTGGCGCTTTGCTGGGGTGCCCCGTCCAAGCGCAAAGCGCCGCGGACATTGACAGCGGCACACTCAAATTTGTGTTGTCGCCCGAGCCACCATTTTTGTTAACTGCCATCAACACCACGCTACAGATGGGGATGGTCACCTCGAAAGTGATGGAAGGTCTGCTGTACCTAGATAACGACCTTAAGCCGCAACCCCTCTTGGCGCAGAGCTGGGACATCAGCCCAGACGGCCTGACTTACACCTTCAAGCTTCGTCCAAACGTTAAATGGCATGATGGTCAACCATTTACCTCGGCTGATGTAAGTTACACAATTCTTGAGGTGCTTAAAAAAGTTCATCCGCGCGGCCGTACGGCTTTTGCAAAAGTCACAGCTGTCGAAACGCCCGATGCTCTCACTGCCGTGATTAAACTTAGCCAACCGGCACCTCCTATGCTGACCGCTCTCGCCTCAAGCTACGAGTCGCCCATGGTGCCCAAACATCTTTTCGCTGGCTCGGACCCCTCGGCCAACCCTTACATCAGTAAACCGATAGGTACGGGCCCCTTCGTCTTCAAGGAGTGGAAAAAGGGTGACTACATTCTGCTAGAGAAAAATGCAGACTACTGGCAAGCTGGTAAGCCAAGCCTACAGCGCATCGTATTCAGAATCATCAGCGATGCCTCGGCGCGGGCAGCGAGCTTTGAAACTGGCGAAGGTCATATTGGTGGGCTCAGCCCCATACCACTGACCGACATGCCACGTATCGCAAAAAATCCCGCACTCAGTATTGAAACGCGCGGATACGCTTACATGTCGCCCTACATGCTGATGGAGGTCAATCTGCGCAAACCGCCTCTTAACGACGTACGAGTTCGACAGGCCATCGCGCACGCAATTGATCGCGCACGTATGACCCAAGTTGTTTGGCTTGGCTATGGTCAACCCGCGGTCAGTCCAATTCCCTCTCAGGTCACGACCTTTCACTCGACCGACCTTCCCAAATATGAATTCAACATTGAAAAGGCAAAAAAGCTGCTTGATGAGGCGGGCTTAAAGCCTGGCCCGAACGGTGTGCGTTTTAAGATCACTCACGACTTTATACCCTTAGGATCCGAATATCAGCGTACCGGAGAATTCATTAAGCAACAACTCAGCCGCGTGGGCATTGATGTCGAGTTACGCAGTCAAGATCTACCGTCGTTCTTTCGCCGCGCCTATACCGAATACGATTTTGATACGACTAGCCTTTACTACGGCGCGTTCGCCGATCCCACACAAGGGGTACAGCGACTTTACTGGTCAAAGGCAATTCAAAAAGGTGTCGTCTTTACAAACAATACGGGCTATAGCAGCCCTGAAATGGATCGGCTACTGGAAGCTGCGCAAGGGGAAAACGATCCGGTAAAACGAAAGGCGCTCTATCTGGACATGCAACGGCTTGCGATGACCGATCTACCCGTGATTCCCCTGATGGAAACTCGCTTCCTCACTATTTCGAGTTCGAAATTAAAAAATCATACGGTCAGTGCTGACGGGATCATCGGTGGAAATTTTGCTGATGCTTATTTCGAGAAGTAATTGAAGCGCCTGATGCAACTACCAGACTTGCGCAGTCCAACGCTTAGTTTGCTATGGCGGCGCCTGCTGAGAGCGATTCCACTTTTACTGGCGGTCGTCATCTGCAACTTCATTTTATTGAAGCTAGCACCTGGCGATGCTGCCGAGGTGCTAGCTGGAGAGGCCGCCGCGAGCAGTCTTGAATATCTGACCGAATTACGCGTACGCTTTGGACTCGACCAACCGGTTTACGTGCAGCTTTGGCACTATCTTGTCAAACTTCTTACCTTGGATTTAGGATTTTCGTTTCGCCACAATCAATCTGTGCTGTCGTTAATTCTTGATCGCCTTCCAGCCACCTTGTTATTGATGCTTTCGGGCATCACGCTCGCGGTCGTTGTAGGCGCATGCCTGGGCGTTCTCGCTGCACAACGCGTCAATCGCTTGCGCGACAACATCATCTCGATCTTTGCAATTCTTTCCTTTTCTATTCCGGTGTTCTGGTTAGGGCTGATGTTGATTGTCGTTTTTTCAGTACACCTTGGTTGGTTTCCGTCAGGCGGCATGCAAACCGTTGCGAGCAGCAAGCAAGGGTTCGCTCACGTCCTGGATGTTTTACATCACTTAGTGATGCCTGTCACAACGCTCGGTCTGTTCTATGTCGCGTTATACACACGCGTTATGCGCGCATCGATGCTTGAGGTATTCAACCAAGACTATGTCACCACAGCCCGCGCAAAGGGCCTAGGAGAACGGCGTATCGTTCTACGTCATGTCTTTCGCAACGCCTTGCTGCCCTTAGTCACCTTAATTGGCGTGCAGTTTGGCACGTTACTCGGCGGCTCTGTACTCGTTGAAACCGTTTTTTCTTGGCCAGGCTTGGGCAGACTCGCCTTCGAAGCGGTCTTTCAACGTGACTTGAATCTTTTACTTGGAATCTTATTAATGTGCTCAGTCTTAGTGATGATCTCTAACGTCTTAGTCGATCTGGCGTACGCGCAACTCGACCCGCGGATTCGAATCCGATGAGCACACTGGGCCCCTTGCGCATGTTTGCAGCCAGATTCTGTCGAAACTATTCGGCAGTGTTTGGTCTATTACTTTTAATCTGTGTTGGCCTTATGGCCGCTTCAGCATCAGTGTTGTTTCCCGAAGACCCCTGGGACATGGTTTCAACGCCTTTCCTTTGGCCAGGGCAAGACCATAATTTTCTACTTGGCTCTGACATCATGGGTAGAGACTTAGCCGCTGGCCTGTTTCATGGGTCGCGAGTATCACTGCTCGTTGGCTTTTCTGCAACACTTGCCGCCGTGCTCATCGGCACAACAATTGGCGCGATCGCTGGCTACTACGGTGGCCTTGCCGATAGCATTGCCATGGCGATCACAGAGTTATTTCAAACGATTCCGCAATTTATCTTTGCGATTGTAGTCGTCGCGATTCTGTCCCCAACTGTGACCACGGTTACCTTCGCACTCGGGATCGTCTCATGGCCCTCAATCGCCCGCTTAGTTCGTGCAGAGTTTATGACCCTGCGCGAGCGCGATTTCGTCGCAGCAAGCGTGTCGATCGGAATGAGTTCTTTTCGAATCATCACAACACAAATCCTTCCTAATGCCTTAGGGCCCATTATTGTCACGGGTTCTTTAATGGTGGCCACTGCAATCTTGACGGAGGCTGGGCTGGCTTTCTTGGGTCTTGGCGATCCCAATGTGATGAGTTGGGGAACGATTATTGGCGCGGGGCGCGACGCCCTCAGAACGGCGTGGTATATCACGGCCATCCCAGGTCTGGCGATCATGTTCACCGTGCTCGGTTTAAACCTGGTTGG
>CALCPT010000123.1 GCA_937897265.1 uncultured Alcaligenaceae bacterium | reverse complement strand
AACAACCCCTTGTACTTCTTGATTGCCGAGTGCGATCGCTGCTGCAGTACCCGAGACAGTTCCTCGACTCGTACCGACTAGCCATACGGGTTTGCCAAACTTTTCTTTTGAGAAACTGATGACTTTAGCTATTTCTGCAACGTGTTCTTTTACACGATAGGGATAGTCCAACTTAGACAGATCTGAAGCTCTAAACATCACGACAACATTAAAACGCTCATTAAAAAAGTATTCTCTCGAACGTACTAAAAAGTTGCCACTGCTTGGTTTGCCTTCAACTATGTTGCCTGTACCGGCGTCACCACCTGGCAACAAAATTAACGTCGCAAGAGCGTTCGGGTTTGACATGACATAAAGCGGAAGGTGAGCGCCGTTTCTTGATACATCTAGCTTCAGCATTCCCTCTGCAGCATGGGTATTAAAAACTACAAATAGAAAAAGTATTGCTGTAAATATTTTCATCAATCTTTTCTTTTTTTAGGGTTATGCAGGCTCAGGCGTTCGCTGCGCGATAAGCAGCCTGTACCGCCGGCACTAACGACGCATGCAGAGTACCTAGGTTGGGTATCTGTCCTTGGGGTGCAGCGGGTGGTACCGAGAACCAGTCCGTGTTGTAAGGCAAATCTAGTGCTTGCTTTATATTGAACTTGGTGTCGTAGCTCAAGCCTGCGGTTTGGTAAGCCGTAGGATTACGCTCACGCAGAATCGAAAACTCACCACTATAAAGAGTGGTGGTCCGCTGGCTCGTACCGTACGCAACGTTCACGTGAAACTGCGGTGCCTCGTCATCAAATACTTTGAGAATAAGTGCAGGCCGAGGTTTAGGTCGGGGATTAATATTGTCAGGAAAATGGCACCAAACGATTTCACCGGCCGTGGGCTCAGGCCACCAAGCCACCGTCATGCAGCCTCGCTGTCAAACAGGCTGGAGCGTACCGAACGCTTAACGCCTTGCGGCACACGCTTTTTGATCTGGCGAAGCTGAGCGCTTGTCAACTGACCATCATCGGCTTCGTACTGAGGCAGGATTTTTACAGCAAGATCATGTAACGCCCTGTGGATTGCCTGCGTCTCATCAACGCCAAGTTGCTCGGCCAGGCGTTTAGCTGTTTCACGCGTAATGCCTGTGGCGCTATCTATGCTGCGATAGCGAAAGGCGATTTGATTGGTCATGGCTCTTGCTGTCATAGGATCCTCACTATTAGATATCTTTAAGATATCCATTTACTTTGCATCTGTCAAGTAGCCGTGGATAAATTCATCCAGTCTTGTACCTTTTAATAGTAGCGTTTGCTATCGTATTGAAAAGTAGCTTTTGCTACTATTTTATTTCAATATTGAGCGAAAGAAAAAGATGAACGATTTCAACGGCGATGTGCAAACCAACTCTAAGCGTTGGTCTTTACTCTCTGACGGATGGCACAACGCGAGTGGCTCTTACCGCAAAGGTTCCGAGTCCATTCCACCAAAGGCTTGGGTGTATGTATGCTTGTTCGGCACTCTTAGCCTCGCAGTTCTATTTACAGCCTCAGCCATTGAGTTTGTCTGATGCGAAGAAAAACTTCAAAGCAAAGAGCGAACCCCGCACCGGGCTCCGCACGTGCAGCATTGCTAACGACCTCCCTAGCCACTCAGGAAAAAAGAATGAATGCAGTCGTCACCTTTAACGAAATGGAAAGCATGGCCGCCCACATCGTTCGGTCAAAACTCTTTGGTGCAAAAGACGAATCCCAAGCCATGAGCTTGATGCTGCTTGCGCAGGCTGAGGGTATGCACCCAATGGCAGCGATTCAGGATTTCGACATCGTCCAAGGCCGCCCTGCTCGCAAAACCCATTCAATCCTCGCGCGCTTTCAGTCAGCGGGTGGCTCTGTCATTTGGGAAGAAGTCAACGGCCTGCGTGCTTGCGGAGTGTTCAGCCACAAGCAAGGAGGATCACTGCGCGTCCAGTGGACGTTTGAACAAGCTAAACGAGTTGGCTTGACCGGAAAAGACAACTGGAAGAATTACCCGCAGGCCATGCTGCGCGCCCGTTGCATCGCAGAAGGAATCAGAGCAGTGTTTCCGGGTGCGATTGGCGGCATGCTTTCCGTTGAAGAAGCGCAGGACATTGTCATCGCACCACCAAAAGATATGGGGATGGTCACGCCAACCGACAGCAGCAACTTGTGCACTCACTGGCTTAGCGCAGTCTCAAAGGCTCAAACACTAGACGCACTTGAATCAGTCTGGAAGCTTGGTGTTGTTGAACTGAAGCAAGCTGCGGACACTGACCTGCATGCCGCCTTCAAAGCCGCAGTGCTTGAACGCAAGGCAACACTCAAAAGTCTGATCATCACGGTTAACGAAGAAGGAAAAATCGAAGAGGCTGCGCTTTGAAATTAATTGTTTGTCAGCAGGGAACGCCAGAATGGTTTCAAGCACGTGCAGGAAAGATCACGGCCTCGATGTTCAGCACGGCTTGCGATTATCTGAAGCCAACGAAGTCAGAGCCGAGTTTGCGACCGAGTCAGAAAAATCTCGACTATGCCTATCGAGTTGCCATAGAACAAATTTATGGCCAAACAACTGAAGACACTTACGTAACCTGGGAGATGCGCCGAGGCACCGAGCTCGAACCTCGTGCTCGCATTGCTTATGAAACAGTCACCGGTAATCTTGCCGAAGAGTCTGGCATCGTAACCACCGATGATGAATTGTTTGCCTACTCT
>CALCPT010000122.1 GCA_937897265.1 uncultured Alcaligenaceae bacterium | reverse complement strand
GATGCAAGGGTGATCACGCACTTAACGCGCTTAAGCCCATCAGTACGGGGGCAAGGCCTGTGTAGGGGCCAGTCTGAATGACGACCTCAACCACCTCGGCTTGAGTGAGCCCGCAGTTCAGACCTGCTTTTGAAAACTTAGTGACCAACCCTGAAAACGTTAAGGCGGTAAATGAGGCGATGGCGCAGATGGCGCGCTCACGCATTTCCATTCCTGGGCGCTTCCAAAGTTCGCCGTAGCAAAACTGTACGACATCGGGGTAAAAGGTTGAAGCGATCGCGTTCTCAGGGTTGGCATAACCAACATGTCGACGCTCGGCATGCAGGGTCGTCATGACCTCTTGACCGCGTTCGGCGACGAGCGCTAGTGGGTCATCGCGGCTCGCTGCGACGGGTAGTGATACCCCACGGGCGTCAAAGACCCGTTGAGCTAAAGTCAAACACTCCTTCGTTGTGGTGGAGAATCCGGCATAAATGCCGCACTGCATGAATATTTCGTTTATGGTTTCGGCACTTAAGCCGGCATCCAGCGCGGCGTCAATGTAATGCTCTAAAGACGAGATCCGACGACCAACGCAAAGGGCTGAAAGTGTGGCGATCATTCGCGAGGTTAAGTCGAGCCCAGGTCGCGACCAGACACGACCAAACACGAACTCTTGCTCAAATTGATCGAAGGCCGCGTGACCACTGTCTGGCGGGGTATCTCCGAAGAGCTCGTGTTGCTTGCTTTGGCCGAGGGCGCGTAGTTCGAGTCGATCGTTCATCTTTGATTCTCCGGTGTGTTTGGGGGGCGAGGTGTTACTCGGGCTTAACGCCTGCCTCGCTAATTTTTTTTGCCCATTGCTTTTGATCGTCTCGCATATATTGCGCAAATGCCTCAGGTGTTTTGATGAGCATTCGTGCCGAGCAACAGGCTTGCATTTTTGCGGCGACTTCCGGCAAGGCGACAGCTTTGAGCAATGCCGCGCTCAGGGTGCTAATGATTGCCGAGGGGGTGTTTTTCGGTACTAACATCCCCACCCACGTTGTCATCTCGAAATCCGCGACACCCGCCTGTGCCATAGTAGGTACCTCTTCGAGCCCGACGATTCGTTCGGGCGATGTCACGGCCAGGGCTTTCAGACGCTGCTTGCCTAAGTGTGCCTTTGACGTGGTCACGTCGTTAAACATAAATTTGATCTGCCCTCCGATCAAGTCGGTGACTGCCTGAGGACTGCTTTTATAAGGGACTCCGGTTGCACTCGTGTTGGTTTGCTTTAAAAAAGTCGCGCCAGCAATCTGGCCCACCGTAGCTCCCCAGCCATACGAGGCACTGGCTGGGTTAGCCTTTAGCCATGCGCTAAGTTCTTGTACGTTGTTGACCGGCAAGGTTTCGCCCACTAACAGTGTGTAGTAAGCCTCCATGATGCCTCCAACGTGGGCAAAATCACGCTCGGTATCGTAGGGTAAGGTTTTAAACAGGCTTGGGTTAAGTGAGTGAATTGAGGCCGAAGTGACAAACACTGTGTAGCCATCGGGTGCAGAGCGCGCGACCGCCTCCGCGCCGATGAAGCCATTCGCGCCTGCGCGGTTCTCAACCGTAACGGGTTGTCCGAGATACGTTTGCATCTGTTGCGCCACTACGCGCGCGACTGTATCCGTGCCGCTGCCGGGGCCAAACGGTACCACCATCTTAATCGGGCGTGTGGGAAAAGAATCGGTAGTTTGCGCCTGCGATGGACTGACTAGGGTTAAGACCAAGAGCGGCGCGATGCGCAGCATCGTTTGAAAAAAATTCACGTTTGTCTCCGTGCAGGGTGGCCGTCAACCGCAATAAAGGTTTATTGGGTGGCGTGCTTAGATGTTGTTATTTTTGTTTTACCATTTAGTCGAGGTAAAAAGCTATTTGTTCGTGTTGAAGGTGTCGTAATGCATACACATCATCTGTCGGGCTGATTGCATCAACAAACTGATTACACTTGGCTTATATCGAAACGTATAAAGAGACCTTCATGTCAAAAGAACTTGGTAATGGTGCTGTATTGTGTGACGTTGATTCGCGCGGTGTTGTGACCGTGACGCTGAATCGCCCCAGTGTGAATAATGCCTATAACGAAGACATGATTCAAGGGCTTCACCAAGCGATGGATTTGTTGCCTTCGTTGCCTAGTGCGCGAGTGGTGGTGGTGCAGGGTAACGGCAAACATTTTCAAGCGGGGGCTGATTTAGCCTGGATATCGAGTGTCGCGCCCAAAAGCCCCGAAGAAAACGAGCGTGTGTCGCGCTTAACTGGCGAAGCGATTCGTCGGTTGGATACGTTGCCAATCCCAACCGTTGCGTTGATCCAGGGCGGCTGCTTTGGGGGCGGAACCGGTATCGCCTCGGTGTGCGACATTGTGGTGGCTGCCGATAACGCGATCTTTGCTATTACTGAGGCACGTTGGGGCTTGATTGCTGGGATTATTTTGCCGCAATTGTGCCAGGCAATCGGTGTACGTAACGTTCGCCGTTATGCGCTCACCTGCGAGCGTTTTAGCCCTGAGACTGCCTTGCATATTGGTTTGGCGCACGAAATTTGCAAAGCTGATGAGTTAAGAGCGACGGGTGCACGTATTGTCGACGGTTTGTTGATGAACTCGCCAAGTGCAGTCTCGGCCACAAAGATGCGCACTCTCGAGGTCTCAAACTCGTTACTTGATGACGCTTTGTTTGCGGATCTCGTTCGGCAGCATTCTGAACTGCGGCAACAAGCCGATGCTGCAGAAGGGACCGCGTCGTTTTTAGAAAAACGCCTCCCGTCTTGGTATCCACAAAATTAGTCGCAGAGCATTTTTGTACCAGGGGCGATGCGCGCCTGAGCGTTTGCCGCATCGTCGATTGGTTCGTCAACCAACCATGACTCAAGCTACGTGTCTACGGGCTCGCCGCGTAGACCGCCTTTTCGTATGCAGTGAAGAGTCCAAGTGCGTGTGGGTCAACGAAGGGTAGCACTTGCATCAGAATAACTCCCGACAGATCTTTTTTAGGATCAATCCAGAAGAAAGCATTTGGCAGCCCGGCCCACGCTAAGCTACCGGCTGAACGACCGGTGGGAGCCAGTTGTTCATTGATCATGAAGGTCAACCCCCATGTCTTTTCGATACCCGGGAAAAACTCAGCATCGTGCGATGCTGCCGGATTTTGTGTACGCAACAAATTTACCCGTAAGGGGCCCATGGCATTTTTCGACATCAAGGCGATGGTTTCGGGCTTCAAAATTTGATTGTCATTGCCGCGACCTTGATTCAAGATCATGCGCGTAAAGCGCAGATAGTCTCCGGCCGTCGAATACAAACCACCGCCGCCTGGATCAAATTCAGTATCTTGCGCTACCTCGAAGGGGGTGGTGCTCAACACGCCGGTGAGCGTATCGCGCTGATGTACTGTGGCCAATCGGGCGCGCATATTAGGCGATATCTTGAACCCCGTACTGCTCATCCCTAGTGGTTCGGCAATGTTCTTTTGAATATATTCACCCAAACGCATCCCGCTGACAGCTGCAACGACTTGGCCCGCCCAGTCGATATTGATACCGTACTCCCAGCGCGTGCCCGGTTCAAAGGTGAGCGGCACTGAGAGGGCAATTTTTTTTCCTGAGCCCGCGCGAGGTAAGTTCATCGTCTTGAGATATCTGGCAGAGTCCACATTCCAGATATCCGATGTGAAGCCTGCAGTGTGTGTGAGCAACTGACGCAAGGTGATTTGCGCTCGCGGGGCTCTCACCACAGGCTGCCCGGCTGAGTCCCAGCCGGTTAAGAGCTTGACGTTTGCCAATTCAGGCAAAAACTTCGCTGCGGGTTCATCGAGCGTTAGCTTGCCTTGCTCGACGAGCTGCATGGCGGCAGCACCCACAATAGGTTTAGTCATCGAAGCCAGCCAAAACACGGTATCTGTTGTCATCGCGACGCCTTGGGCAAGCGCACGTTCGCCGAAAGCGGCCTCGTACACTGTGCCTTGAGACGTACTCGCCGCGGCAACGACTCCGGGCACGTGGCCAGCCTGCACCGCCTGCTTTAGCAAGTTGTCTGCGTTTGGCTTTAGCTTGGATAGATCAATTGGGCTAGTCATGGGTGGCGATGCGACATAAAAGAGTGGGTGAGAAAAGTTGACTGCTCAAGTCCAACTTGTTCAGAGCAGGTCAGCTTTTATACCCGATTGTGGCGTTTTTAGGAGAGTCGATCCTCGAGCATTCGGTTCGCGAAGTCGCCAGCGGTGGCAAACGCCATAAGGGGGGCAATCGAAGCGCCCAGGGCGAGCGGCGTATAAAATCGTGAAATGAGACACTCCACTAGACGTTCGACAGAATTTCAACACGATCCAGATCAACCCGTTGCCAAACGTCAGCTTGGCGATTGGTATGTCATTCGAGATTTACTGCCTTATCTGCTGGCCTACCGCTATCGG
>CALCPT010000121.1 GCA_937897265.1 uncultured Alcaligenaceae bacterium | reverse complement strand
CGTTCAACTTATCAATAATGGGTTGTGGCGTGCCTGCGGGTGCGAAAATGCCCCACCAGGCAACTGCTGAAAAGCCTTTATAGCCCTGTTCTGCGAGGGTTGGTACGTCGGGCATTGCGGCTGAGCGTGTTTCGCCAGTGACAGCGAGTGGGCGCATTTTGCCGCTTTTGATGTGAGCGCTCATGACAGCAACCGAACCGATACCTGAGTCGATTTGACCACCTAAAACGTCAGTGACCATTGGCCCACCACCTTTGTAGGGGATATGGACGGCTTTAAAGTTACCAGCGTCTTGCACCAACATCATGGTTAAGTGACCCAGACTGCCGCTACCAATTGAGCCGTAGCTCACGGTATCTGGCTTAGCTTTGGCTGCCGCAACAAAATCAGCAAAGGTTTTGTAAGGCTTGCCCGGCGCTGTGGCCAAAGCCATTGGCGCGGTGCCAATTAGCATGACGGGTGCCAGATCTTTGAGTGTGTCGAAGGTCATCTTCGGCAATAAAGACGGGTTGACGGCATGGGTGTCAAAGACAAAGACAAAGGTGTAGCCATCAGGCGCAGCCTTCGCAACATAGCCAGTGCCGATCGAGCCTGAGGCGCCGACGCGGTTCTCGACGATGAATTGTTGACCCAGCGCTTCGGTCAATTTTGCGGCGATCAAGCGAGCGATCGGATCCACCGAGCCGCCGGGAGGAAACGGTGAAACAAAAGTGACAGCTTTAGCTGGCCAGGATTGTGCAAAGGCAGACCCTGCCATTACGCTAAAGAGCAGAGCGCAAAACACGCCGATCACTTTAATGAGTCGTGAGTTCATGGTTAAAGATTCCTATACAAAGTTGTACGCGCGTTAAAACGTCGTAAACCTATTTTAAGCGACTGAGCCTAGCTGCGCCTTGAAAAACTGGTGAAGTCGTTTGCTGCCAGTAAAGTGTCAAGACTTCCATAAAAGTGCGAAGGGGTGAGCTGGGCGCTTTTGAGTCTAAGTTCGAAGTGTCAGGTAGACTAGGTGTTGTACTTAAATAGCTACACGGAGCACCCTGTCATGAGCCCAACCCCCGCTAAACCTCGCGTTGCACTAATTGGCACCGGCGGCACCATCTCGTCGATTGCCCTTGATAGCCTGGATGTGCTGGATTATCCCGAGGTCAGCCGCAAAATGAAGCCGGCTGAAATCAGTGGCCGTACCCCAGAGCTTGCACGCTTTGCTGAACTTGTACCGATCAACTTTCGCGAAGTGGGCAGTACTGCTATTGGCCCGAATGACTGGCTTGAATTGTTAAATTTAATTCACGCTACTGAAGCTCAACATGGCGGCTTTGATGGCTACGTCATTTTGCACGGGACATCGACGCTCGAAGAAACCGCGTACTTTTTAAATCTGACCTTAAAAATCAAATCGACAGTTGTGTTGGTTGGGGCGCAGCGCCCGCCCAGTGCTGTGAGTTCGGATGGACCAGTGAATTTGCTGGCCGCAGTGCGCACGGCGATTGACCCCAAAACTCGAGGGTTGGGTGTACTGGTTGTCTTGAATGACGAGATACAAGCGGCACGCGAGGTCACCAAGGTTTCAACCTACCGTGTAAACACGTTTAGAACGCCAGATTTTGGCGTGCTGGGGCAAGTCGATGGAGATCAAGTCGTGATCTACCGGCATCCGGTACGTAAGCACACGGTTGACACGGTGTTTGACCTAGCGGGGGTAACGACGTTGCCGCGCGTTGACATTGTCTACGCTTATGCCGGTGCGGATGATGTTGCGATCGAGGCGTATGTGGCCGCAGGCGCGCGTGGCTTGGTGTCGGCAGGTCTGCCACCAGGGATCCCGCCGCCATTGCAAAGCGCTGCCTTTGAGCGTGCGGTGTCTAAGAGTGTTGTTGTTGTGCAGGCAAGTCGTGGCGGTGCAGGCAGAGTCGCACGAAGAAAATACCTACGCGACCAGCGCATCGTTGCCTCTGACAACTTGAATGCTCAAAAATGTCGCATCTTGCTGATGTTAGCGTTGACTGTGACGCAAGATCCCGAGGTGGTGCAGTCTTATTTTGATTTGTATTGATCCCTGACAGTCTCCTTGCACTCAAGGCTACTTTCTGATGTGCAAGGAACAATAAAAAACGCAGCGAGGCTGCGTTTTTTATTGTCGACCAAGGCGGTACAACATCTTTTTCTAATGTTAGGCAGCTAAAGCAAATTTGCTTTCTAAAACGTTGCCTAAGATACGTGACTTGGCCGGACGACCTAAAAATGCAGTGCGTCCTAAGATATCGCCTCGCTTGACGTCTGGCCCATCGGCTTTGACGATGTAACCGCATACCTTATTGGCTTTTTCAATTTTTAAAAAAGGTTCGCGCCCACTGACGCGCACGCTGCGGATCATTTTATCGACCGCTTGATCATCCCACTGATTGCTCTGATAGTTTTCAGTTTCAATATTTTTCTTGATGTAACTTAAAAAACGATCGACAGCCTCGCGCAGAGGTTGATCTGCTCTCTTTTCGTTGATGCTAGTGATGTTTTGGGTGGCCACGATATTCTCCGTGAAAGCAATAACGTTGTGAAGTTTCTAAGGGCAAAGTCAGCGCGGTTTATGAACAGGCACTGACTTTCTTTATGCACTCAGCGCGCTCAGCGACAAGTGGATTCAAGATGGCTCTAAGCTTACGCTGATTCGAATAGAAATCAATCATGGTTGATACTAAAAACAAGGTGTCAAGCAAAAAAACATTTGAAAACCTTGTTTAAACAACCTAAAACTGCACCCAATGCTCGCTTCTTGCAAAATGATGTCAGGCTGGTTTGACCACTGGCGGTTTTGGTTCTTTGACGCGTAGACGATGCCAAAGCAAGACGACAGTAAATGCCCCAAAAATGGCGTGTATCAACCAGACGCCAATCACAAAGCGCAATTTGCCATGAATGATCCAACCTTGTGTGATGTTGATCAGGTTCATGTACAGCATCGCAACTAAGCCCGCGATCAATAAATCTCCGGAGCGGCCAATGCGTGGGTTGACCGCACCTAAGGGGATGGCCATTAAGGCAAGATTTAAAGCGGCAAGTGGCAGTGCTAGTCACCACATGATCTGTCCATAAGAACTATTTTCGTTGTCGCTCAGTAAAAGCGAGGTGGGACGAGATCTGCGACTTTCAAGCGTTGTGGCTCGCGCTTTTTCTAATGACTCTTCAGCGTTTTTGCTTTCAATGCGAACCCCGAAAGCATCAAATTCTGCAAAGCGCATTTCTGAGGTGCCTGGTTTGAGGTCGTAGCGATGACCAGCTCCTAAGACCAAAAAGCGATCACCATTTGCTTCGGTTTCAATTTTTGCTGAGGCCGACGTGACGAGGGTTAACCAGTCGGGGTCAATCAGGCGCATAAAAACCTGCCCCAGAGGGTTGTCGGTGACGCTTGTGGTGCCTTCTACAAAAAAGACGCGAGCGCCTTTCTCGGTTTCTAAAAATTGCCCTGGTGTGATTTTTGACAGATCAGAACGCATTTCGTAACGCGCGCGATATTCACCAATCTGTCGATTAGCCCAAGGTGTGGCGTACAGCGTCAAAAATGAGATGAGTGCCGCAATTGGGATCGCAATGCGTAAGACAGGATTGACCCAATTGGCCAGCGATAACCCGCTTGAAAACCAGACCACCATCTCAGACTCTCGATAGTTTCGCGTCACTGTCGTGAGGACGCCAATAAAAATCGAGACAGTCAAAATGATAGGCAGCGCAGCAATTAACGTGAACGTGGCCAAGCCAACCACAACATCTGAGCCAATTCGGCCAGCGGCGGCCTCACCAAGCAAGCGCACTAGCACAACGCTGAGCCAAACCACGATGAGCGTCGATAGCACAACGCTGAAGTGATTCGCGATTTCAGAGACAACGGAGCGTTTAAATAGAGACATTTATTTTTGGCACTGAAACACCACGTGCCATGACCGGTGCGAAAGCGCACCACTCACCAAATTTAGCATACTGGCTCAGTTTTGAAGGTTTTGGAGGGCGCGCGCCTAGCGGGATCCAAGATACACTTACCTGATTCAAGCTATTTTTATGACCCTTCCAAAAAGAGAACGAAAGTGCCTTTGCCAGACAGTATTGAACGCGAAGAAATTCACAAACGTCAGATCACCATGCGCGCTTACCGACGCGCCGACGGGCTCTACGATATCGAGGGCCGGGTGGTAGATAACAAGCCAATTGAGTTTGTCGCGCCTTTGACCAGCAGGGTGCTTGCCCCGGGGCAACCGATACATGACTTATGGATTCGCCTTGTGATTGACGATGAGTTTTTGATTCACGAGGTCTTTTCGTCCTCAGACTCAACACCGTTTACCGTCTGTAAGCAAGCGCCACCAACACTGTCGGTGTTAAAGGGAGAGCGCATCGGGGGCGGCTGGGCAAAGTTAGTGCGCTCAAAATTGAAGGGCGCTGCCAGCTGTACACATTTAATGGAGTTGCT
>CALCPT010000120.1 GCA_937897265.1 uncultured Alcaligenaceae bacterium | reverse complement strand
CGCGTCTGGATGTCTTGGGGTTACTCGAGGCTGAGGGTGGTCAGTGGGATGCGATCTGGATGTTAGGCCTGACCGATGAGGTACTGCCCGCGATTGCGAAGCCTAATCCCTTTATTCCAGTGCAAGCGTTGCGTCAGGCGCAGGCGCCTCGTGCCACCCCTGAGCGCGAACGCCAATGGGCCGAGAAGATCTTTGAGGCACTGTGCTACACCGCCCCAACCATTATTGTGAGCTCTGCCTTATTTGAAGGCGAGCGGGCGTTGCGACCCTCGCCGCTGATTGTTTCGCTTGAGCCGAGCCTCGATCTTTGGACCCCTTTGAAGTCTGAGCACGTCACGCCTTTGCTTGAGCGTATACCAGACGAGCGTGGTCCCAAGGTAGTTGAGGGCGAAAAGATTTCTGGTGGAATTGGTTTGCTAGAGACTCAGGCGCGCAATCCCTTGTGGGCTTTTATCCGGCATCGCTTAGGGGTGCGCGGGTTACCTGCCTACACAGAGCTTGCCTACAAGATGCAACGTGGCATATTTTTACACGGGGTGTTGCAAAGGATCTGGGAAGAACTGCGCGATCAAGAGGCCTTGCACGAGGCTGTCATGCAGCGCACGCTTGACTCTCAACTCGAGCGGATTGCATACGAGGTCGGTCGTAAAGAGCTTCTGGCTTTTGATGAGACTTTGCAACGGCTTGAAATTGAGCGTGGAATTGCAGTGGTCAGACAATGGCTTGCGCTCGAAGAGGCTCGACTGCCGTTTGAGGTGATCGAAGTTGAACAGAAGCGCAAACTGTCGGTGAAGGGCTTGACCCTTGAGGTACGACTTGATCGTTTGGATATAGTGGGTGACGCGAAAGACCGCGTCATTATTGATTACAAGACAGGCTCGGCCTTACCCAAAGTTTTAAACGACTGGAAAACACCTCGGCCGTTAAATTTGCAGGTGCCCGCCTATGCCGTCATGCTCGGTCAGGCTGGTGCCGCTGACGAACAGACTTCAGCGAAAACCGCTGGGCTGGTGCTGGTGCAGCTCCACACAAAAGAGACCGTCGCGGCGGGGTTGGTTGAGCGCGATTGCGTCGGTTTAAAGGGACCTAAGACCTTAGACGAAGCAAAGTTTAAAGATGAAAGTTGGGCGGCACTGTTGCTCAGACTTCAAACAACGATTGAAACGCTGGCCGATGAGTTTGTTTCAGGTCACGCGCTGAATCAAGCTTGGAACAAAACAGATTTAGAGCATTGCGATGTGCTGCCTTTATTGCGTCTGTACGAAGATGAGCCTAGTGATGAGTGATAAGCAACCTAGCGATGCCGCAATCAGACTTCAGGCAACAGACCCAAGACAATCGTTTTTGGTGCAGGCTCCGGCGGGCTCAGGCAAGACAGAGCTCTTGACCGACCGCATTCTTGCCTTGTTAAGCACAGTCAAGCGGCCTGAGGACATCATTGCGATCACCTTTACCCGCAAGGCCGCAGCCGAGATGCATGAGCGAGTGCTTGAGAAGCTATCTAAGGGCTTAAGTGATACTCCGCCTGCGGCCGAGCATGAACGACGCAGTTGGGACATGGCACGCAAGGCCCTCGAACGAGATCGAGAGTTTGAGTGGAACATTTTGCAATACCCGGCGCGCTTAGCGATTCGCACGATTGATTCGTTTTGTGCCTCGTTGGTGCGGGCGATGCCGTGGATGTCATCGATGGGCGGATTACCTGGCATTGCTGAGGATGCGCGGCCGCACTATCTCGCCGCCGCAAGCGCCACGATTGAGCTGGCGGGGGAGTGCCCCGAGGTTAAACGTTTGTTGATACATATGGACCTAGATGTATCCGCCACGCGCGATGCGCTAGCTGATATGTTGAGCCAGCGCGATCAGTGGCTGCCACATCTCGAGCGAAGCGATGATCACAGCGCGCTTGAAGAAAATTTATTAGAGGCGATCGAACAAGACCTGACAAAGTTGTTGGCAGTTATGCCCGAAGGCTGGGCAGAGCAACTTGCGCCGCTCGCGCACTTCGCTGCAACCAATCTTTTGCAGACTAAGGCTGACAGCCCGATTATTGCGTTGCTTGATTGGGATGGCAGCCCCTTTGAGGCGAGTGTTGTCGAGCTCGAACGCTGGCGAGGTTTGGCCGCATTGTTGCTGACCGGTGATGGGCTGGTGCGAAAGGCTGTGACCGTGGGGCAAGGGTTTCCGCCGGGTCCAGAGGGTAAGACTGCAAAAGCTCAGATGTTGCAGTGGTTGAACGATCACCGTCCCACCGAACTCGCAGGTGCCGAGCTACCAGAGTGGGTCGGCCGTCTACACGGCACAGTCAACTTGCCCGACTATCAATTTACGCCTGAGCAATGGGACATCATTCAGGCGCAGATGCAGTGTTTAAAGCTGGCAGCCGGGCAGTTGACGCTGCAATTTATTCAGGCAGGTGAAGTTGATTTCATTGAAATTGCTCGCCGTGCTGATTTGGCACTCGGGCACACCGATGATCCAAGCGAACTTTTGTTGAAACTTGACTCTAGTATCCAGCACCTGTTGATTGATGAGTTTCAGGATACGAGCCTGTCGCAAATTTCGCTGATCACAAAACTCACCTCGGGTTGGCAGCAAGGCGATGGAAGAAGCCTGTTCTTGGTTGGCGATCCGATGCAGTCGATCTATCGGTTTCGTAAAGCCGATGTAAGCTTGTTTATTAAGGTGCGCGATCAGGGCTTAGCAGGCTTGAAACTGATCTGTTTACAGTTGACAGATAATTTTCGCTCGCAAAGAAGAATTGTTGAGTGGGTCAATGCAACCTTCAAACCCATGTTTCCTGAAGACGATGATCCTGCGGTAGGTGCAATCTCTTATGCGCCCTCAATCGCCTTCAAGACTGAGACGGTGATTGACGCCGTCCGGTGTCATTCTTTTTTGCCAGACGAACAACAAACTTCAACGCAGCGAGTAGTCGAGTTAGCGCGTCAGGCGCTTGAAGACTTTAGTGGGCCCGAGCATAAGCATCCAGTGGCGATTCTGGTGCGTGCGCGTGCGCATCTGCTGGACTTGACGCAGTTGCTGCAGCGTGAGGGGATTGCTTGTCGTGCGGTGGAGTTGGTGCCATTGCATCAGCGCCCTTACGTAGTCGATCTGGTTCAAATCGCGCGCGCTTTGACTCACCCCGCTGATCGCTTGCCATGGCTCTCGGTGTTGCGT
>CALCPT010000119.1 GCA_937897265.1 uncultured Alcaligenaceae bacterium | reverse complement strand
TCTTCAGCTCTAAACGCGAACTCTCCAGACTTAAACGCTAGCGCATCAGATCTAAACAGGTTCGTGCAATCACTTTGGTTGCACGCCTCAGGTCTTCAAGCTCTAAGCGTTCGTCAGGTTGCTTGGCACGACTCTCTTCAACTGTTCGCGGCCCTGCACCATACAACACCACCGGCACACCGGCTTCGCAATACAAGCGCGCATCTGCATACAAGGGCGTTCCGCAAGCAGGTACGTCTTCATTAAAAATTGTTTTTGCATGCTGCTGTAACGCCCCTACCAAAGCATCGCTACCGGCCAAGGGCTTGAGTGCACGCGCAAGCAAGATTCTACGAGTCTGTACAGTGATGCCAGGCAAGGCCTGCCAAGTTTTTTCAATGGTATCGCGCAAACTTTGTTCGACCTCGGCTGGGTCTTCTTCGGGAATCATGCGACGATCAAGTTTAAGCACCACTTTGCCGGGAATGACGTTGGTATTGGTGCCGCCGTTGATTAAACCGATATTGAGGTAGGGATGATTAATGCCGGGCACTTTACTGGTGATTGACTTGTAGCTGTCGTTTAACGCGTACAAGGCGTTCATGATTTTGACCGCGGCCTGCAGGGCGTCGACCCCAGAGCTTGGTACCGCCGCATGGCCCATCTTACCGTTCACAGTCACTTCAAGCTGCAAGCAACCATTGTGTGCGGTAATGATCTGATAACTAAAGCCTGCAGCAATCGCCAGATCGGGCTTGGTGAGCTTGTTGTTCAGCAACCAACCGGGGCCGAGTTCACCGCCAAATTCTTCGTCGTAAGTAAACTGAAGTTCGATACTGCCCTTCAATGGCAGGCCCAAAGATTCAAGCGCTCGCACCGCGAACACGTAAGTTGAAAAATCGCACTTACTCACGGCCGCTGCACGTCCGTAAATTTTGCCATCGTGTATTTCACCTGCATAAGGTGGGTATGTCCAGCCATCGCCGGGGGGCACAACGTCGCCATGCGCATTGAGCGCAAGCACGCGCCCGCCCTGTCCGTATTGGCGTTTGACGATTAGATTAGTAATCGATTCAAGCCCCGCCGCATGCACAACCTCGGCGGGCACCGTATGTGCCTGCGCCTGCATGTCATATTTTTTAAGTAACTCTGCAGTATGCAAAGCATGCGGGGTATTGTTGCCAGGAGGCGTATCAGTGGGTACTGAAAGCACTGACTGTAAAAAGGCAACCTGTTCATCAAAGTGTGCGTCGATCCATTCATCAAGGCGGGTGTAGTTTGCAGTGGTCATGAGCGATTCAGATTTTAGAAGCGGTTCAGGGTTTAGAGTTCGGGGTTCAAATCAGTTCAACAGACCGGCAAAAACAACGGCCCATCAATCGTTTAACTATTCTTAATCAGGGTCGAGCCACCAGGTCATCGAGCAAGGCAATGAACGCTTGCACAGTCAAATCGGCGTCTTCAGCCGAAATGATTTCAAGTGGGTTATGGCTAATGCCTCGATTACCGCCACGCACAAACAACATGGCTTGCGGCATGATGGTGTGCAGTTTCATGGCATCGTGCCCAGCCCCGCTGTTGAGCTTGAATACTGGCTGACCCACTGCAGCCACGGCACGCTCCCAGCGTTGCTGCCAGGCAAGCGCCGAGGGTGCTGCGGCAGCCCGCATCACCTCTGTGTATTCAAATTTAACCTGACGGCGCTCGGCAATTGCCTGGGCTTGTTTAAGAATATCGCTGACCAGAGCATCGCGCTGTGCGTCGGTAGGCGCTCGCATGTCTAAGGTAAACGCACACTCGCCAGGGATCACATTAATCGAACCACCTGGGACTTGAAACTGCCCCACCGTCGCAACCGAATCGGCGTCAGCAAGTGCGCGCTGCTCGGCCATCAAACTGATCTCAGCGGCAGCGAGCATGGCGTCTTGTCGCATCAGCATTGGGGTCGTACCTGCATGGGCTGCCATACCAATCGTTTTACACGTCGCTCGGATACCCGCGTTAATCGAGGTGACCACACCTAAAGGTAAGCTGCCTTCACACAAAACTGGGCCTTGCTCGATATGCACTTCAACGAAGCCTAAATATCGATTTGGATCACGCTTAAGCGCCAAAATAGAGTCGAGTGTGCCCGGTAAGCCAGCTTGTTGCATCGCCTGCTGCATCGTCACGCCATCAGAGTCGACCTGCGCTAGCCAGGCAGGGTCAAACGACCCCGTCAGCGCGCTCGCGGCCAAAAACGTAGCACGATAGCGCTGGCCTTCTTCTTCAGCAAAACCAATGACTTCGATCCCAAAGGGCAAGCGCTGCTTACGTTGAGCAAGATCGCGCACCGCAGCAATCGGAACCAAGATCCCTAAGCGACCATCATATTTGCCACCATTGCGCACAGTGTCGTAGTGCGAGCCCGTCAGTAAGCGCGAGGCTGTCGGCGACTGACCGTGATAGACCCCCACGATGTTACCTACAGCGTCTGTTGAGACGTCATCGAACCCGGCCTCAAGCATCAGTGCGCTTAAGCTGCGACCCGTTGCTAGGTGCGCGTCGGTTAGGTAAGTGACCGTGAGTTGACCTTTTTCGGCCCAGTGCGGCTCGCTAAACCGAGCAATTTGCTCAGACCACTGCATAATGGTGTCGCCAAAGCGCATAGTTAGACTGATCGCCTCAAAAAATAAAAAAATCCCAAATCTCAGGCACGGCTGCGAGAGTAGACACAAGCGATACCTGAAGGCAAGCGCGCGCCGCTCGTCAACGCGTGGTAGTTCACAGTTTCAAATATAACCAATAAAGTCAAAAAGGCGACAGAAATCCCTGTCGCCTTGGTACCGCGCCCTGCAGAAGCTGACTTTTAGTACTGCTTATAAGGCAAGAACTTGCCTGACAACACCACATTGACACGATCCCCCTTTGGATCGGGTTCACGCTTGATGTCCATCGAGAAGTCAATCGCGCTCATGATGCCGTCGCCAAACTCTTCGTGGATCAGTTCTTTAATTGTCGTGCCATACACGCTGACGATTTCGTACCAACGATAAATCAGTGGATCAGTCGGCACCGAGCTACGCAGCGAGCCCTTGTAGGGGACAACTTGCAATAAAGCGACCGCTTCAGCAGGCAGACCAAAGGTCTTACCGATGATGGTAGCCTGCTCTTTAGTAAGCGTCATCTGACCCAGGCATGCAGCCGTTGTCCATTCTTTAGAAAGCTTGAGCTTTTTTGAAACATCAGCCCATTTGATACCCTTTTGTACCTTAGCTGAATAAATCAAATCGGTTACGTCTTCGCGTGTCATGGGTTTAGCAACTGCTTTGGCGACTGCCATATCGATCTCCTGAATTTAAATTACAAAAAATATCCAAACGACTTCACATCCAATTCTGAGCACTAGTCAGGCGCGCTTGACGCATACAAATACCTTTGAACCCAACCGAGCCAGCACTACAACTAAATTCTCAGCATGCGCTACGCGGCAGCAAAGGTCTTAGAACGATGCACTAAGAAATCA
>CALCPT010000118.1 GCA_937897265.1 uncultured Alcaligenaceae bacterium | reverse complement strand
GAAATTAACGATGTCTGTACTGGTGATGGTGCGCGCAGGCGTTACAAACTCTGCGCCCACTTCGAAGTCTTCAAAATAGCGGCCGCGAACTGTAGGTGTTGCAGTTGTCATGATGAGCTTCCTTGCTTAATACGAACCCATAAAATCTTTCTTGCCGATTTCGACGCCGTTGTGCCTGAGAAGGTTGTAGGCCGTTGTGACGTGAAAGAAAAATTGTGGCATGCCGTATTTCAAGGCGTAGTCTTCAACGGACAGTTTTTTCTCTTTCGGCGTACCGGGGCGTAAAACAACCTCTTTGACTGCGCTGCCTTCTAATTGAGCCGCAGTAAAGCCGTCGATTAGAGCAAGCGTCTTCGAGATGCGTTGCTGCAGCTCGGCAAAGCTCTGCTCAGTGTCTTCGTAGGCAGCGACTTCAACGCCTGCAATGCGTGAAGGCACGCTTTTTGCAAAATCACAGGCAATTTGAACTTGGCGAACAAGCGCAAGCATGTCGGGAAACAAACGCGACTGTAATAACGTGGCCGAATCAAATTTTCGCTGTTCGGCATACTGCTCGCCTTTTTTGAGCACGTCGCTCAGTGCCAGAAGCATCTGCTTTAAAACAGGAACGGTTGCGGTGTAAATAGAAACAGACATGAGATTCCGATATTTTAGGGGTGGAGTCAGGGCAGAGAGTACCTGACAATAACTGAGAGATTGCTAGCGCCCGCCCGCGACGTCTAGGATTGTTGTGGTGACATAGCTCGCTTCGTCTGAAACAAGCCAAATAATGCCCTGCGCGACCTCCAGTGCTGTCCCGCCCCGTTTCATAGGTACGAGGTGCTCAAGCTCACGCACGCGATTTGGGATTCCACCTGAGGCGTGAATTTCTGTATCAATCAGGCCCGGGCGCACAGAGTTCACCCGAATCCCTTCACCGGCAACTTCTTTGCCTAAGCCGATTGTAAAGGTATCGACGGCGCCTTTCGCCGAAGCGTAATCCACATATTGCCCTGGGGCACCGATCCGCGCTGCGGCGCTAGAGACGTTGACGATGACTCCGCCTTTTCCGCCGTGGCGTGTACTCAGGCGTTTGACGGCCTCGCGGCTGCAAAGAAAAGTCCCCAGGACGGTGATGTTGAACATGCGTTGCCAGCGTGCAACACTAATCTCGTCGACCCGGGCGGTGACGTCCACGATGCCCGCATTATTGACTAAGGCGTTCAGTGGTCCTAATTCGGCGTCCACTTTTTTAAACATGGCTTGAACTTGAGCTTCATCGGCAACGTCGGCTTGTATGGCGATGGCTGTGCCGCCCTGCGTACGAATTTGAGACACGACCTTTTCAGCGGCTTGTGCGTTGCTTGCATAGTTCACTGCAACGGCATAGCCTTTTTCTGCGGCAAGTAAGGCGGTGGCAGCGCCAATCCCGCGGCTGGCACCGGTGATGAGTATGACTGGCTTCATACGAGTTGCTCCTGTAAATAATTTTGAATGATTGTTTGCTACGTTAGTGTGTTTGACGAGCTAAAAATTTCTCATCCGATAGGGCAAGCAACCAAGCCATCGCCATTGCGTAAAAGCCGATCGTACGAATGCTTCGCAGCATGAGTTCTGTCCAGCCAAAGACAAAAAAACTCAAGCATAGGGCTAACCCCATCGCGGCGGCGACCCTTGCGGATTGAGAAACCTCGGCCCGCAGACGCCGCGTGAAGATCCAAATTGGCGCAGCGTAGATGAGCAATAGCGCCGTTAACCCTAAAAGGCCATGGCTAGCCATACTAAAAAGCATGTCGTTGTGCGGCTCACCAAACCCTTGGCTGTAAACAAAATCCGACACAATGCCCTGACGCCAATAGCCCTCAAGTTTGGGGCCGAAGGTCTGTATGGTGCCATTACCAAAGAGAGGGTTGTCTTTGAACATCAGCCAAGAGACACGCCAAAGTTGTATGCGACCACATTCTGACGAAATTGCTAACGGATTGGTTAAACACTCAGCCGTTTGGGTGACCATCTGATGCATGCGTTGCCTCAGAATTGGGCTTGAGGCTGAGACCGCGCCTGAAACCATGATTGCGACCAATACAGGTATCACTAATTTTCGCAAACTGGTTTTGCCTGTGACCAATACCCAACCAATCACAATAAAAACTGGCACAACCAGCCAGCCGCCTCGCGTCTGGGTAGTGATGAAACCAAGCAGGCCTATCGCCATGGTTAAAACCTTAAAGGCAATTTCTGTCTTGCGATAGCGGGTCAAGCGCCAGCCAATTGAAAACGTGGCCAGCACTGCCATTAGTAAAAGCAAGTTGCCATAAGACACTGCGTTGTGCTGAGGTACCTCGAGCGGTCGCCGAAAGGTGGGCAGCGCATACCATAAGGCGTATCCGGTGGCCGCCCAGGTTGTGATGACAAACCCCCAAGTCGCCTGGCGCAACCACTGCGGGCTCAGCGATAGGCAGGCACCTAAGATCAAAAAGGTGCCCACGCTTAAACGCAACGCGCGTTCGATTTCATTGTCAATTCTGATATTGCTTCGCATCGCAGCGATCGCGATGACGACTAACGAGACGAAGAGTGCTGCGGCTAACCCGCGGTAGCTTTTCCAGTCGCTCATGACGACTTGATAGCCGCCGTCTCGAGACAGGCAAGTCACTGCGCTGACAACCGCCAGTAGATAAAAAACCGTGCTCGCGCCGCCCAAACCCGTCAGCATCGTGATGGGCATAGCGGCAATCAACAGAGTGACTAACAAAGAGCCAAGTTGCTGTTTGGACAAATAGAAAGGTCGTAGGGTCAAGCGAATACCTAAGTCAACACTCACGCTAAGATAATATCCGTTATTGGCTCGGTTTTGCCTCGAGACTAGTGCGCCGATAGCGATGTTTAGTGCGTTGTGATTGCATTGATTGTCGCATTGACAACGACCGATAATGATTCGGCGTGCGCTAGGGTAATTGCTAGGTGACAGCGACTTGAGAAAGCCTCATGCTGCGTGGGGTTTTTTGAGACTAGTGATCATCTACCGATTGATCGAATTTGTGTTTGGCTTAAAGTGCGAGAGCTCGAGTGCAGTCATCAATAATAAATCGATGAAGATATTGATCACAAACTTTCACCCCGGCATAGGCGGGGGGCATGTGACTTACATTGAAAGCTTGCTGTTGGGGCTCAAAGGGTCGCATAGTCTGTTTGTGGCCTGTCCCGCGACCAGTCGCTTGTTCAAGCGCTCATTGGCGATTGACGGTGTACAGACGATTGACATGTCGTTTACCACGCGTCCCGCGTCATGGTTTTCGGCACGTGCAGCACTACGCGAACTCATCATCAAAGAGTCGTTTGATGTCATACATGTGAACGGCTCGTCTGACCACAAGCAGGTGATGCTCGCGTTGGTCGGCTTGAAGTGTGTACCGCGCGTCGTCTTTACGAAACACAATGATCGAGGCGTTTCGAGTGTTGGGCATCATTTGCGAGCGCGCTTTTCGACGGATCATGTGATTGCGGTGAGCGAGC
>CALCPT010000117.1 GCA_937897265.1 uncultured Alcaligenaceae bacterium | reverse complement strand
ATTGTGCGCCCTCGTCGCCCAGGTAGGCCTGCCGTACAGCTTCGTTCGCGCGAATCTCTTCGGGCGTGCCAGTCGCAATCAGGCGGCCGTACACCAACACTGAAATGCGGTCGGCCAAGCGAAATACCGCTTGCATATCGTGTTCAACTAAAAGCATTGCTGCTCGGCCACGCAACGACTCGATCAATTCGGTCAGACGCAAGGTTTCATCAGGCCCCATGCCCGCCATGGGTTCATCCAAGAGCAACACAGCGGGGCGTGCAGCCCAAGCCAACGCGAACTCAAGCTTACGTTGCTCGCCATGCGGTAACGTCCCAGCAGGCAAGCCCCACAAAGCGTCATCAATTGAACACTCGAGTGCCAAGGCCTGTGCGGCCTCTTGCAAAGCCGTATCACGTACGCGTGAACGCAAAAAAGAAAACTGACTACCGCGCTGCGCTTGCACAGCCAGCAGCAAGTTTTCGAACACAGAGCTGGTCTGAAAAATATTTGTGATCTGGTACGAGCGTGACAAACCGGCGGCCACCCGGTGCTGTACCGAAGCGCGCGTCACGTCACGCGCGTTGACCAAGAGGCTCCCACTATCGGCTGCCACAGCCCCCGACAACAGATTGATCAAGGTCGATTTACCTGCACCGTTGGGGCCGATGAGTGCGTGGATCTCGCCGGGCAATACTGTCAGCGAAACCTGATCGCAGGCCTGCAATGCACCGTAGCGCTTAGAAAGTTCAGTGGCGACAAGCGCTGGCGCATGCTCAGACATGGCTTTCATGGTGACCGCCGTACAAACACACCTGCCAATCCGCGAGGCGCAAACAAGACAATCATCAACAGCAACACACCAAGCGGCAAATGCCAATAATCGGTATACAGTCGCAAAAACTCTTCAAGTAACAGCATCACGGTCGCGCCGACTACGCCACCAAAGCGCAAACCGATACCGCCAACGATCACCATGATGATAAGGTTGGCCGACGCCGTCCAGTGCATCAAACTTGGAGACACAAATAAATTATGGTTGGCTAGTAAGGCACCCGCCAGGCCAGCTAACGCACCTGCAAAGACAAAGGCTACGAGTTTGATGCGCAGCACCGGATAACCGAGCGCTTGCATGCGCGTTTCGTTTTCGCGAATACCTTGCAACGCCCGACCAAATCGAGCATTGGCCATGCAATGCATCAACCACAAACAGGCAACCACGATCCCCAAGACTAGATAATAAAACTGCGTATCGTTGGTCAAATTCAAACCTGGTACAGACGAGGGAGCCGCTAGGTTCAGACCATCTTCACCGCCGTATTGGCGTAAGGAAATAAAGAGATAAAAAACCATCTGCGCAAAAGCAAGCGTGATCATGATGAAATAAACACCCCGCGTACGCAGCGAAATCGCACCGATCAATAACGCCAACCCCCCTGCCACCAACATCGCCAACGGCCAGGCGATCAATGCCTGACTTTGGCCTTGCGCAGACAACATCGCCACGACATAGGCACCTGCACCAAAAAAAGCTGCATGGCCCAACGCAACCATCCCGCCATAGCCCAAAATAAAATTCAGACTACTGGCCGCTAGAGCGTAAATCAACACACGCCGCATAAACGAAACGTAAAAGCCAAGATCAAGTGCGGGCGCCACCAACGGAAACAGCACGAGCAAGAGCAAGCACCCGAGAGGCAACCACGCAGCGCTTAAGTGCTTATCCATCAGCCGCGCGCCGGAAACAAGCCCGCAGGCCTAAACACCAGCACTACGGCCATCAAGATATAAATCGCAATCGCCGCCAGAGTCGGGCCCACGCTTGAGGCAACGGCTGGAGAAAAAAACAGTTTGAGTAACGTCGGCAGGAAGGCGCGCCCTGCCGTATCGACAAAGCCCACCAATAATGCCCCGACAAAGGCGCCACGCATCGAGCCAATCCCGCCAATGACAATACAGACCAGGACTAAGATCAAGATTTGCTCACCCATGCCAGCTTGAATGGCAGTAATCGGACCAAGCAGAGCACCTGCAAGTGCAGCCAATACCGCCCCTAAAACAAACACACCCAAAAACAAGAGTGGCACGCGCACGCCCATCAAGGTCGCCATCTGTCGGTTAGACGCCCCAGCGCGCACTAAAACCCCGGCGCGTGTTCTGGTCACGAACAAATACAACGCGAGCGCCACGGCTAAACCGACGGCGATAATGAGCAAGCGATAGGCAGGGTAAAGAAAATCGGGCGACAGTCGCACCGGACCCGAGAGCCCAGTGGGCATATTCATCATCATGGGGGCAGGACCCCAGATCATTTTGACGACATCATTTGCAATCAAAATCACAGCAAAAGTACCAAGCACTTGCGCCAGATGATCGCGCATCACCAACTTGCGCACCAACAGCAACTCAAGCACCAAGCCAACTAAGCCAGTGATGACCGCAGCCATCAACACGGCTGCCGCAAACGAACCGGTGACTTGCATAGTCTGTGCAGCCACATACGCACCCGCCATATATAGCGAGCCGTGCGCCACGTTCAGGATATCTAAAATCCCGAACACCAACGTCAGGCCTGCTGCAATCAAAAACAGCATCAAGCCAAACTGCAAGCCATTGAGCAATTGCTCGGCAATCAGCGTTCCGCTCATGGCAGTGCCGGTTGCCGAGCCGAGAGACTTACTTTTTGCATTCGCCCACGTAAACGTCTTGGTACGAATCAAACACCTTACCCACTAACTTGTTAGTGATACGGCCATCAGCGCCTTTCTCGACCACACGAACATACAGGGCCTGAATCGGAAAGTTATTGGCGCCATACTTGAACGAGCCGCGCACCGACGAGAAATCAGCTTTTTTCAGCGCAGCGATCACAGCCTCACGATCAGCGACTTTGCCACCCGTTGCTTTAGCGGCCGCATCAATTGACATAATGGTGTCGTACGCTTGTGCGGCATACACCGAAGGGTTGCGATTGTTGTACTCTTTACGAAACGCTTCGACAAATTTTTTGTTTTGTGCATTGTCTAAGTCGTGCGCCCACTGTGCGGTGTTAAACATACCGACCAAGGGTTCACCGACCGCCTGAATCACGTCTTCATCGGCCGAAAACCCTGGACCAACGAGCTTCACGCTTTGATTTAAGCCTGCCGAAACAAACTGCTTGACAAAGTTAATGCCCATTCCGCCTGGCAAGAAGATGTAGATCGCATCTGGCTTGACGTCGCGAATTTGTGCCAATTCGGCCGCGTAATCAATCTGGCCGAGCTTGGTATAGACCTCTTGGTTGGGGGCAAGTTTGTAACCACGCTTAAAGCCGTTTAAGGCGTCTTTGCCCGCTGGATAGTCAGGCGCCATGATGACCATTTTTTTAAAGCCACGGTCGGCTGCAACTTTACCCGCCGCCTCATGAAAAGCGTCGTTTTGGTACGACACGCCAAACCAGTAATCATTGCACTGCGCGCCGGCAAACTGGCTGGGGCCCGGGTTATTGGAGAGGTAAGGGACTTTGGCCGCAAACA
>CALCPT010000116.1 GCA_937897265.1 uncultured Alcaligenaceae bacterium | reverse complement strand
TCACCCGCCGCGCGAATGAAAAATACCCTGAAGTGAAGGTCTAGCCTGTTCGTAAGCGCATGCACCCAGGCGTCAGCGTTTTGGTGCCTGCGTCAACAAAATAGATCTTTTGAAACTAAAGTTTAAATCGAGTACGGTTGATGGTATCCACTGAAGCAGTCGCAGGTAAACCGCAGGCACAAACACCGGCGCTCTTGTTAAAAGACATCACGTGTACTTTTGTGTCGCGCGATGATCCTAGCCAACGTTACACGGCGGTGGCAAACAGCACTCTCGCAGTTGCACCTGGCGAGTTTGTCTCGGTTGTCGGCCCGACCGGTTGCGGTAAGTCGACTTTGCTGAATATTGCGGCAGGTTTGCTTGCGCCATCGAGTGGTGTGGTTGAGTCGTTTGGCGAGAGCGTAAACGGGGTGAATAAGCGCTCGGGTTATATGTTTCAAGGCGAGGCATTGCTTCCTTGGCGCTCAGCACTCGATAACGTGGTTGCTGGCCTTGAATTTGCCGGGGTTGAACGCGCGCAAGCCTGTGAGCAGGGGCGCGAGTGGATGAAACGTGTGGGGTTAAGCGGTTTTGAAGATCGCTACCCACATCAAATGTCTGGCGGTATGCGCAAGCGCACGATGCTCGCGCAGACGCTGATTCGTGATCCTGATCTTATCTTGATGGATGAGCCGTTCTCGGCGCTTGATATTCAAACCCGTCAGTTGATGGAAAACGAAGTGCTTGAGTTGTGGATGGCCAAGCGCAAAGCGGTGCTATTCATTACGCATGATTTGGACGAGGCGATTGCGATGAGCGATCGCGTGGTGGTGTTGTCTGCCGGACCCGGCACTCATCCGATCGGAGAATTTGTGATCGACTTGCCGCGTCCTCGCGACGTAGCAGAGGTGCGTATGCAACCACGCTTTATTGAGCTGCATGCCGCAATCTGGGCTGTGTTGCGTGATGAAGTCCTGAAGGGCTACGCCCAGCAAAAGCGAGCTTGATATGTTGAATTTTTTAAAGCCTACCTCGAAGCTATCGCTGCGTGTGTGGCAAGTCGGCATTCTGATTGTGGTGATCGGCGGGTGGCAGCTAGCCTCTGCTGATCCAAAAATTGCCTTCTTTTTTGGAAAGCCTCTTGGCGTTGCGGGCCGGATTTGGGATTGGTTTGTTGCGAATGGCGATATCTATTCACACCTGGGCATTACCTTAACTGAAACGGTGTTGGCATTCTTTATTGGTACGACCTCGGGTCTTGGTGTGGGTTTATGGTTAGGGCTCTCGCCACTGGCCAGCAATATTCTTGATCCCTATATCAAGGCCTTGAACTCAATGCCGCGCGTCATTTTGGCGCCGATTTTTGCCATGTGGTTTGGTCTGGGGATTTGGTCAAAAGTTGCTCTGGCCGTCACGCTGGTGTTCTTTATCGTGTTCTTTAACGTCTACCAGGGGGTGCGTGAAGTCAGCCCCACCTTACTGGATAATGCTCGCATGCTGGGTGCCGATCGCAAACAGTTGCTCAGACAAGTGTATTTGCCTAGCGCGACAAGTTGGGTTTTTTCAAGCTTGCACACGTCGGTCGGTTTAGCCTTTGTCGGAGCCGTGGTGGGTGAATATTTAGGGTCTGCTGCCGGGGTCGGTTATTTGATCTTGCAAGCCGAGGGCACGCTAGATGTCAATACAGTGATTGCCGGTATTTTTGTGCTGACGGCGTGCGCGCTGATCTTGGATTCGATCGTCGGTGTGATCGAAAAACGCCTGATGCGTTGGCAGCCTAAATCTGGCGAAACTGAAAAGCTCTGACGCTCAGCGCTGAGCCTCGATCAACGCATCAAGCTTACGCGCGTCGGTCACAAACGCCCGAATCCCTTCAGACAGCTTTTCAGTCGCCATCGCGTCTTCATTCAGAAGTGATCTGAAACTGACTTCGTCGGCAGCGATGCGCGTTGCAGGTTGCGCGATGGCAGCATCAATGGTCAGGCTAGGCTTGAGAGCCGCTTCGGATGACGCAAGTTTTGCAAGTAGATCTGGACTGATTGTCAGTAAATCACAACCAGCCAGAGCCAAGATTTGCCCTGTATTTCTGAAACTCGCACCCATAATTTCTGTCGGGATGCCGAAGGTTTTGTAATAGCGATAGATCCCGGATACCGAAACCACACCTGGATCGTTGGCGCCACTGGATGCCGTCTCATCCCAAGTCGCACCCTGTTGTTTCTTATGCCAGTCATAAATACGGCCAACAAAAGGTGAAATCAACTGTACTCTCGCG
>CALCPT010000115.1 GCA_937897265.1 uncultured Alcaligenaceae bacterium | reverse complement strand
AGAGGCTGAAAAGGCCTATGCCTTGATCGCCCCGCAATTTAATTTTTATGGTCAATTGGCGCTTGAAGAATTGGGTCGCCCAATCGTGGCACCTGAGCGGCCCGCGCCGGTCACGGCGCAAGAGATTGAGCAGGCGCGTGCGAATCCAGGCTTACAACGTGCTGTGACGCTCTTCAAACGAGGCTGGCGTGGTGATGCGGTACCCGAATGGAACTTCACCATCCGAGGCATGACCGATCGCCAGTTGATGGCCGCGGCTGAAGTGGCGCGACACGAGAATATTCTTGATCGCGTCGTGAATACGTCAGAGCGCACCTCGAAAGAGTTTGATTTTTCACAACGCTATATCGCACCCTTTGAAGGGCGCGTATCTGCGCAGGCGCGACAAATTGATATTGATCCAGCGTGGGTCTACGGGTTGATCCGGCAAGAGTCTCGCTTCATCATGGATGCTCGCTCGGTCGCGGGCGCCTCCGGCTTGATGCAGTTGATGCCTGCTACGGCGCGTTGGGTTGCTGGCAAAATTGGGATGACAGATTTCACCCCGGCGAAAGTCAATGATTTTGATACGAACACCAAGCTGGGTACAACGTACCTGAGTATGGTGTTGTCAGACTTGGGCGGTTCGCAGGTGCTGGCCAGTGCGGGCTATAACGCTGGTCCCGGACGCCCAATGTTGTGGCGCTCTAAGCTTGATAGCAAAGTGGAAGGCGCGATTTTTGCCGAAACCATTCCGTTCAACGAAACGCGTGACTATGTCAAAAACGTGATGTCCAACGCGGTCTACTACGCTGCGTTATTTAGCGGTCAACCACAGTCGCTCAAGCAACGTCTGGGCGAAATCGTGCCTCAGCCATACGGACGCACCCCTCTGCCGTGAGTGCTGATCGCGCGACTGAAGGTTTGAAGGTTTATATCGTCGGTGGCGCGGTGCGCGATGCCTTGCTTGGCCAGCCAGCGGGCGATCGCGACTGGGTTGTTGTGGGGGCGACCCCTGAGCTCATGGTGGCGCGCGGTTTTATTCCTGTCGGGGGTGATTTTCCGGTGTTTTTGCACCCCACTAGCAAAGAAGAATATGCCTTGGCCCGTACTGAACGTAAGTCGGGGCGAGGTTATAAAGGTTTTACGTTCTACACCGGCGCCGAGGTGACGTTAGAAGAAGATCTTCAGCGTCGCGATTTAACAGTTAATGCGATTGCGCAATCTATAGCGGGCGAGTTGTTTGATCCGCTGGATGGCGTCAAAGATCTGCAGGCAAAAGTGTTGCGACACGTTGGTCCTGCGTTTGAAGAGGATCCGGTACGGATTCTGCGACTAGCCCGGTTTATGGCTCGCTTCACTGAGTTTGTCGTGGCCCCCGAGACCTTGCTGCTGTGCCGCAAGATGGTTGACTCAGGCGAAGTTGATGCACTGGTGCCCGAGCGCGTGTGGCAAGAGTTAGCGCGGGGCTTGTTATCTGCGCAACCATCACGCATGCTAGCGTTGTTGGGCGATGTTGGCGCAGCAACCCGAATCATGCCAGAGCTTGTGCTCAGTGCGACCGTGCAGGCTTTAGTCGATCGAGTCGCACAACAAGGTTTGCCCTTAGCATCGCGTTATGCAGTGTTGTGCCTGCAGACGGGTGGGCAGCTCAAGGCGCTTGCAACCCGGCTACGTGTGCCGTCAGAGTGCGCCGATATGGCGCGTTTATTGCCGCTCGTGTCAGAGGCTATGTTGCAATTGAGCGTTGTGCTTTGTCAGAGTCAGGACACCGCTAGCGCCGCCGCGACAACGACTGGAACTCTGCTTGAGGCATCCAATGCTGCAGAGCGCGCAGACGCTATTTTGTCGCTCTTCGAAACTTGCGATGCTTTGCGTAAGCCTGAGCGTTTTGAAACACTGCTGCGAACAGCCGGCGCGGTGAATGACTCGATGCGCACGATGCAAAAAGCCTGGCAGTCGTGGTTGCAAGTGGTCTTGGCGGTCGACGCCGGCGCCGCCGCGCGCTCGGCTAGTGCGCCAGATCAGATCAAACAACGGGTGCGCGCTGCGCGCTTAGAGGCGTTGCAAGGCAGGACTTTAAAAAGGTAGCGCACTTATGTTTCAAGAAGCTGAAGCAGATCCGCAACTGTCGCAAGATGAGTTTAAGAAGATTGAACAACACCTGCGTATCCAGTTGGTAAACGAGCAGTACCGTCACATCGCGCTTAAAGATCGAGCCCTGCTCATCTTGGTTGCGGGGATTGATGGGGCTGGTAAAGGCGAGACGATCAATTTGCTGAATGAGTGGATGGATCCGCGTCACATTCACACGATCGCTTTTTCAGAGGCCAGCCGCGAGGATCGAGCGTATCCCGCCGCGCGTAGGTTTTGGATGAAACTACCCGCTAAGGGTGAGATTGGGATCGTGTTTGGCTCGCGGTACACCTCGTTATTTAAAGAGGCGGCTCGCAAGAATCCAGACTTAGAGGCGCTTGAACAAGACATTCTTTTTGTCAAACGGTTTGAGTCAACCTTGGCTGCCAATGGCGTACAGATTCTGAAGCTGTGGTTTCACTTGTCGCGTGAGGCACAGCAAGCGCGAATTGACGACTTGTTGGCGAATCCTTCGACAGCATGGCAGGTTGATAAACTCGACTTAACAGCGCATAAGAAATTTAATTCGATCCGGCGCGCCAGTCAGTTAGTTTTGGCTGGTACTGATGCGCCCCACACCCCTTGGGTAGTGATTCCGAGTGCCGATCCAAAGCTTAGAATGGTGCGCACTGCTCAAGCAGTGCTAGCGTCATTAAAAGTCGGTGCGATCCGAGTGCCGGTGTTTCACGAACCTGATAGCGTGCCAGTCCAGCAGCCTCAGGTGAAGTGGCTTGAGCAGCTTGATCACAACGCCACGTTAAGTAAAAGCGATTACGAAACGCAGATTTTGCTGTTGCAGAATCGCTTGGCACAACTGGTTCGTCAAAAAGGCTTTCAAAAACGCTCGTTGGCGCTTGTATTTGAAGGTGCAGATGCTGCCGGCAAAGGTGGCGCGATTCGACGCGTGACGCGTGCGATTGATGCGCGCCAGTTTGATGTGATGCCTGTCGCGGCGCCTACTCCTCCTGAAATGTCTCGACCTTATTTGTGGCGCTTTTGGCGTAATGTGCCCAGACGAGGTCGTATCGCTATTTTTGATCGCTCTTGGTACGGTCGCGTACTCGTTGAGCGCGTCGAAAAACTCATCACTCGCGCCTCCTGGACGCGGGCGTATGATGAAATCAATGATTTTGAACAGCAGATGGTCGAGAAGGGTACGATTGTGCTTAAATTTTGGCTAGCGGTCACGCCTGCCGAGCAACTCAAACGCTTCAAAGCACGTGCGCACTCGCCTTTCAAGCAATTTAAAATCACTGAAGAAGACTGGCGTAATCGGCGCAAAGCGAAAGCTTATTCGGTTGCGGCAAACGAAATGTTTACTCACACCAATACCTCTGTGGCACCGTGGCATATTTTGCCCGCTGACGACAAGCATTACGCACGTGTCGAAGTGCTCAAGGCGATTGTCAAAGCACTAGAACACGCTCAGGTTTAACGGGATGACTCAAGATGCATAGCGCTGACTGCCTGCTTTGTCAGACCCCGGGTGGTACCGTCTTATGGCAAAACCAACATCTGCGTGTCATCGATGCGTGCGATGCGTTGTATCCCGGGTTTACGCGGGTGGTTTGGGCCGCCCACGTGGTAGAGATGACTGACTTGAGCGCAGCAGAGCAGGCTGAGTTGTTGCGCATTGTGCTGCTGGTTGAAGCCGTTCAGCGTGCTGAACTCAAACCTGACAAGATCAATCTGGCAGCGTTCGGTAATGTGGTGCCCCACTTGCACTGGCACGTGATTCCGCGTTGGCAAGGTGATCCGCATTTTCCGCAAGCGGTATGGGCTGCGTTGCCCTCAGCCGATACAGCGGCGCAGGCTGCGCAAGCCGCTTTGCGCGGGCGCGTTCAACAGCAACTGAACGCCTATCATCAGGCCTTGGTGGCTCGGCTTGCCTCAACGTTGTGATCGGGGCGCTGAGTTGGGTTAACGGGGATGACTGTTTAAGTGCACTTACTTTCTAATCATTTAAAACAAGCGGATTTGCTTGCGCACCTAAGCGCGCTGGCGCCTGCCTGGCAATCGGTGTTGCGCACTGACCAAGCGAAGCGTGCGCTGAACGACTTGTCTGCAATGCTCGCGCAACGGTTGCAGAGCGAAGCGATTATTTACCCCGCCCAGCCTTTTCGTGCGCTAGAAGCGTTAACCCCCGAAGCCGTGCGCGTGGTGATCTTGGGGCAAGATCCTTATCACGGTGCCGGGCAGGCGCAGGGGTTGGCGTTTTCTGTTCCTGATGGTGTGGCGTGCCCACCGAGTTTGCGTAATATTCTGGCCGAGATCGAGCTTGAATATCCTGATGATCCGTCGCAATTAGTTTTGAAGCCCAACGCAAGTCAAAATGATTTATCGCGTTGGGTGCAGCAAGGGGTTTTATTGTTAAATACTGCACTGACAGTCGAAGACGGGCAACCGGCCTCGCATGCCGGCAAAGGCTGGGAGACCGTGACCGATGCCTTGATTCAGGCGGTGGCACAAGACCCACACCCGAAGGTATTTATGCTGTGGGGCGCACATGCACAAACCAAGCAGGTCTTGCTTGTTAACCAGCCCCAGCACTTGGTTTTGACGTGCAATCATCCTTCGCCTCTATCGGCGCGCCGAGGGGCGAATCCTTTTATTGGTTGTGGTCACTTTAAAACGGCAAATGCGTGGTTATTACAACGAAACTTGCAAGTAATTGACTGGAAAGCATAATTATTCGCACTAAAGGGTTTACCCCGATCTAAAAGTAGGGTAGTATTCGCACACTGCAAAAAAGATGTCGCAGGACGCTAGCGGGCAATGCCTAGCTAAGCACACACATCATCGATTTCTGACCTCCTTTCCTTTCGTGGGCAGCAAGTGTGATCCAGATAGATGGATCTCCAGCCCAGACGTTCGGTTGATTCGGTCGGCACGATGCTCGATTCAACCGACTACCGCCGGTCTACCAATTCTCCGGGCTGCGTCATATGGCCACTATCTGGCCTCTAGGAAAGTCATGTCCTTCGATTCGTTAGGGCTCGCGCCCGCTTTACTCTCTTCAATTGAACGTACCGGTTTTACAACGCCTACGCCTGTGCAAATGGCAGCGATTCCGCCTGCAATGGCTGGTTCAGACTTAATGGTCTCGTCGCAAACCGGTAGCGGTAAAACCGCAGCCTTTATGTTGCCAGCACTCAACCGCATCGCACAAAAACCAGCCAATAAAGGCCGGGGTGTGCAGGTTTTGGTGCTGACCCCCACACGCGAACTTGCCTTGCAAGTCAGCGAAGCCACAGCCATGTACGGTAGCAACCTTGACGACCTGCGTATCGCAACCGTCGTGGGCGGCATGCCTTATGGCGCGCAGCTCAAAGCTTTGTCGCGTCGTGTTGACGTGTTGGTGGCCACCCCTGGCCGTCTGCTCGATCACTTGCAAGCGCGTCGTGTTGACCTGTCAACCGTGCACACTCTTGTGCTTGACGAGGCCGATCGCAT
>CALCPT010000114.1 GCA_937897265.1 uncultured Alcaligenaceae bacterium | reverse complement strand
CAAGCTGTGTTCCACGCTGGTCGACCTCCTGCAAATTGGCTTTTTCTGCTATGTGGCTTGGCTGTTTGCCAGCTACGCCTTAGCCGTCAATAACGAGCCCATGACCACGATTCAATGGAATAAAAGCCATGTTTACTGGCTCGCCTTCGCTGGCATGCTGTTGATGGCCTTGCGTTCGATTCAAACGACCTATTTGCACTGGCGCCAAGGCTATTCAGCCCTGACCCGCCCAGAAGCTTACGACTGACCTCTCCGGACCCAAGCCATGTTGATATTGACGACTGCTTTTTTGGCTTTCATGATTTTAGGCCTGCCGGTTGCCGTGGCGATGGCAGGCTCATCGCTGCTTTACATTCTGGTATCTGGATCGGTGCCCGATATCGTGGTGGCCCAGCGGATGATCTCTGGAATCGAATCGTTTCCCTTGCTTGCTGTGCCATTTTTTATTCTGGCGGGCAACCTGATGAATATCGCGGGCATCACCGGCCGCATCTATGAGTTTGCCGTGTCACTGGTCGGCTGGATGCGAGGCGGCTTGGGCCAAGTCAATATAATTGGCTCTGTGATTTTCTCTGGCATGTCTGGCACCGCGATCGCTGATGCAGCCGGCCTCGGGTCAATCGAGATTAAAGCCATGAAAGATCATGGCTACGACACCGAATTTGCAGTGGGCGTCACAGCCGCCTCAGCAACACTCGGCCCAATCATTCCGCCTTCACTACCTTTTGTAATCTACGGCATGATGGCCAATGTATCAATTGGCGCGCTCTTTATTGCGGGTATTTTGCCAGGGCTTTTCATGACCGCGATGATGATGCTCACCGTCGCCTATTTTGCGCGTAAAAACAAATGGGGCGGTGACGTTCCGTTTGAGTGGAAGCGCTTGGGTGGAGCTGGGCTTGAAATTCTGATCGTACTGGCGTTTCCGCTTTCGATCTGGCTCATGACGAAGTACGGTTTGTCACCCAACATCTCTGCCGCCATTGCCTTCGCAGTCTTACTGGCGCTGGATTGGAAATTTAATTTTTCAGCGGTCATGGCGCTGATGACCCCCGTAATCTTAATTGGCGGCATGACCATGGGTTGGTTTACTCCAACTGAGGCCGCAGTGGCTGCTGTCATTTGGGCTTTGTTTTTAGGCTTAGTGCGTTATCGCTCAATGACCTTGCGTAACCTGATCAAAGCGAGCTTCGATACGATAGAAACCACCTCCTCAGTCTTATTTATCGTGACTGCCGCCTCAATCTTTGCCTGGTTACTAACCACCACGCAAGCTGCACAAATGCTCACCGCCTGGATCGTCTCGGTCACTAGCGAAAAGTGGGTATTTTTATTGCTGGCAAACCTGTTAATTTTGTTTGTAGGCTGTTTTATTGACACAATCGCCGCCATTACGATTCTTGTGCCGATCCTCTTGCCCGTGGTCTTGTTGATGGGTATTGATCCGATTCACTTTGGTTTGATCATTACCCTGAACCTCATGATCGGTTTACTACACCCCCCGCTGGGGATGGTGTTATTTGTGTTGGCGCGCATTGCCAAACTTTCGGTCGAACGCACAACGATGGCGATCCTGCCTTGGCTGGTGCCCCTTATGTTTGCCTTAATTGCCATTACCTATATCCCTGCAATCACACTTTGGTTGCCACAACAATTAGGCATCAGTAAATAAGCACGTATATGAAAATCACCTCAGCTCGCATGATTGTTTGTAGCCCTGGGCGTAACTTTGTCACTTTGAAAATTGAAACAGACGAGGGTTTGACTGGTATCGGCGATGCCACCTTGAATGGCCGTGAATTATCGGTGGCAAGCTACTTGCAAGATCACGTAATCCCATGCTTAATTGGACGCGATCCGCATCAAATCGAAGATATCTGGCAATACTTATATCGCGGTGCGTACTGGCGGCGAGGTCCAATCACCATGTCTGCGATTGCTGCCGTAGATACTGCTCTATGGGACATTAAAGCGAAGGCGGCGGGCCTGCCCCTCTATCAATTGCTAGGCGGCAAGAGTCGCACCGGCGTGATGGTCTACGGTCATGCCAACGGCTCAGATATCGAACATACTGTTGACGAAGTCCTTCGCTATGCCGACAAGGGCTACAAAGCGATTCGCGCCCAAAGTGGCGTGCCTGGAATTGAGAAGGTCTATGGCGTCGGACGCGGCACGATGTTTTATGAGCCGGCAGACGCAGACCTACCGTCCGAACATGACTGGTCAACTGAGAAATATCTACTTCACACCCCTAAACTCTTCGCAGCACTTCGCGATAAGCTTGGCTGGGATCATCATTTGCTTCACGACGTGCATCATCGACTCACTCCGATTGAGGCTGCGCGCCTAGGCAAAGATCTTGAGCCCTATCGTTTATTTTGGATGGAAGACGCGACACCGGCCGAGAATCAAGAGGCGTTTAAGCTGATCCGGCAACACACCACGACGCCTCTCGCCGTGGGTGAAATTTTCAACTCTATTTGGGATTGCAAGGACCTGATCGAAAATCAATTAATTGATTACATCCGCACCACAGTTGTTCACGCAGGAGGTATTACTCACTTGCGTCGGATTGCAGATTTGGCCGCTCTCTATCAAGTACGCACAGGCTCGCATGGTGCCACAGACTTATCCCCGGTCTGCATGGGCGCTGCCTTGCACTTTGATTTATGGGTACCAAACTTTGGCATTCAAGAATACATGCAACACACGGCCGAGACAGATGCCGTATTTCCACATGCCTATACATTCAAAGACGGCTTCATGCACCCCGGGGAAGTCGCAGGTCATGGCGTTGACATCGATGAAGCACTTGCGAAAAAATATCCGTATCAGCGCGCCTACTTACCAGTGAATCGACAACAGCACGACGGAACGCTTTGGAACTGGTAAAGATGGGGACCTTAAGCAAGCCTCTTCATCCAAACAATCTGCAAGAACTTTCCGCCGAGGTGACTCGCTTGAGCTACCCACGCGAGCAACTCAAAACAGGCATTGTGCACTTAGGGCTAGGTGCTTTTGTCAGAGCGCATATGATGGCGATCAACGAAGTCGCGATTCATGCGCAACAAGATTTGCGCTGGGGTATCGTTGGCGTATCGTTACGACATGCAGAGACTCGCGACGCCTTACAAGGTCAAGAGGGGCTGTACGCTCTTGCCTTGCGCGATACGACGGCACAGGGCGATGCCCGACAACGTCTGCAAGTGCTAGGCTGCCTGCGTCAAATCTTGGTGGCACCCGAGAGCCCGCAGGCCGTCGTCGCAGCGATTGCTGCCGCAGACACACACATTGTTAGCCTTACCGTCACTGAGAAGGGGTATTGCCATCATCCAGCGCAAGGCACTTTGCAATGGGATCATCCCGACATCGTGCACGATCTGCAGCACCCTAGGGCGCCTCGCAGCGCGATCGGATTTATTGTTGGGGGCTTACATGAGCGCCACCGTACCCACGGC
>CALCPT010000113.1 GCA_937897265.1 uncultured Alcaligenaceae bacterium | reverse complement strand
GTAGTAATACTGGTTCGAAGCCTCGAAGCCGAGCCGGGAATCCTTCTTTTGCAGTTCCAGCAGTTCGAGCGCGGCGGCGGTTTCATCCGCGAGCAGGCGCTCGATGTTGGCCCGATGGCGATACAGTAAAAACAAGGCGATCACGGCTAACACCCAGGCCAGTTGAGGTTGGGTGACCCAGCCGCGCTGGTCGCCAAGTACATAAAATACGGGCGCACATACGGCGCTCACTAACGCAGCAAGCGAAGAGTACTTGAACACCTTGGCCACAAACAGCCAGATCAGGCAAGCCGCCAAGGCTAACAGTGGCTGAATGGCCAACATGACGCCAAACGCAGTCGCCACCCCTTTACCGCCTTTAAAGCGCAAAAAGACAGGGTAAAGGTGCCCAAGAAATACGGCCAGTGCAACCAGCGCTTGCACAGAGGGTGAGGCGTCGAACTGAGCGGCACCCCAAACCGCCAGCCACCCTTTGGCTGCATCGCCAAGCAGAGTGAGGCCCGCAGCCCATTTGTTGCCTGAGCGTAAAACGTTGGTGGCACCTGGGTTACCCGAGCCATAGGTACGCGGATCCTCGAGCCCGAAGGCGCGACTCATCACGACAGCAAACGAGATTGAGCCAAGTAAATATGCCAGGCCAATCAGACCTAAATTTGCAAACTCTAAGGCGGGCATACCCATGTGTAGCTTCCATTCGTGAAAAAAGATGCAACTGATTCTAACTTGTGAGGGCCTTAGATGCGGATTTAAGGGCTGAAAATCGTCTCCAGCGAGTACAATCTATAGTTGGATTAAAAGTATTATTTAGCCTCGCCACATGCATATTCTTGTTTCAAACGATGATGGGTATACCGCTCCTGGCCTTGAGGCTTTGGTGGCGTCGTTACGCAACTTGGCCGAGGTCACTGTGGTCGCCCCCGAAATCAACCATAGCGGCGCCTCAAACTCATTAACGCTCACGCGGCCGTTAGCGGTGCGCGAGGCCGCCAACGGCTTTTTGTACGTCAATGGCACCCCCTCCGATTGTGTACACGTTGCCCTCACAGGCCTGCTCGATCGCCGGCCTGATCTCGTGGTGTCTGGCATCAATAATGGCGCCAATATGGGCGACGATACCCTCTACTCAGGTACGGTAGCGGCTGCCTCTGAAGGGTATTTGTTTGGGATTCCTGCGATCGCCTTTTCGTTGGTATCCCGAAGCTGGTCCAATCTTGACGCTGCTGTGGCGCAAGCGCATCGGCTTGTGGCGCATCAACTTGCACAGCCGGTGACGGGGCAGATGCTGCTGAACGTGAATTTTCCTGATTTACCTCTTTCGCAGGTCAAAGGTGTGGCCGCAACGCGTTTGGGCAAGCGACACCCCTCGCAACCCGTCGTGCGGTCGGCCACCCCCTACGGCGAAACGGTTTACTGGATCGGGCCAGCAGGCGCCGCAAACGATGCCTCTGAGGGTACCGATTTTGATGCGATCAAGCAGGGGTTTGTGTCGGTGACGCCGTTGCGACTGGATTTGACCCAACACGCGCAACTCAGTCAAATGACCGAGTGGGTTCGTCCGCTATGCGAATAGTGTTCGCGTCGCCCCTCTGCATGGCAGTCAAAGATACCCGGGTTGGGGCGGGGCGAGGGTTGCAGGGCATTACGGCGTCAAACAGCAATACGCGTATTTCAGCGACACGCATCCCGAGTCGTTCGGCCACTCAAGCTGCGCCTGCGCCCCTTGTGAGCGACAATTTAACGTTGAACTCCGAGCGCCCGCGTGCCGCCATGGTGCAACGCTTGCAGGCCCAGGGTATCAGTAACGATTTAGTGTTAGCCGCCATGCAAGCGATTCCGCGCCACGCCTTTGTTGATGAGGCGTTGGCAAGTCGCGCCTATGACGATGCTTCGCTGCCAATTGGTCACGGTCAAACTATCTCGCAGCCTTGGGTGGTTGCCCGTATGATTGCATCAGTTTGCGAGGCGACCATGCCAAAACGTGTGCTTGAAGTCGGCACAGGGTGTGGCTATCAAGCCGCGGTCATGGCGCAGGTGTTTCAGCAGGTGCACTCGATCGAACGGATTCGTGCGTTGTACGATATGGCTAAAGAGCGCTTGCGCTCGCTTCGGCTAACAAAAGTGCGTTTAGTGCATGGTGACGGTATGCTTGGCTTGCCCTCGGTTGCGCCGTTTGACGCAATTGTGGTCGCAGCGGCTGGGATTCGTATCCCAGAGGCCTTATTTATGCAATTGAGCGTTGGTGGTGTGTTGATTGCGCCAGAAGGCTCAGGCACACAGCGTTTGGTTCGGGTAACAAGAACAGGTGCTTCGAGTTGGGACAGGCAAGAACTCGAAGAAGTAAGATTTGTACCGCTCAAGTCAGGATTACAAACTTGAGCAAACAGGAGATACCGTATGCTCACTGAGCACGTGACACAAAGTCGTTATTTGCGAGGCGCTATGAAAAACGTACACCCCGCGCTGCGCAGGCGCTCGGGCGCGCTGTTGTTTTGCGCGTTGGCGCTGTTAGCCGGTTGCGCCAATCAATCGGGCACTCGGGCACCGGTGACTGACCTCAATAGCGGGAGCACAGCAGTTGCCCGTACTTATGTCATCAAGCCTGGCGATACGATTAACAAGATTGCCCGAGCGAATGGCGTTGACGAGGCGACGATTCTGCGCCTGAACAAACTTGTAAACCCGAATCGTTTGATTGCGGGTCAGACACTGAGGCTCTCTGAGGGTACCGAGGCTGCGGCCCCCGTCACACGCCCCGCGACTACCATGCCTAAGCCAGAGTCACGTCCGCTTGACGCCTCAACGAGCAGCACGCAGGTCAGTGAAACAACCGCACCGGCGGCCGATGCTGGGTTGATCAACTGGGGTTGGCCCGCTAAAGGTAAAGTGATTCAGGGCTTTACCCCTACCACCAAGGGGATCGACATCGCCGGTAACGCAGGTGACGCGATTGAAGCTGCTGCAAACGGCAAGGTAATGTATTCAGGCAATGGGGTTCGCGGGTTGGGTAATTTGATCATTGTGAATCATGACAATGGCTTTATTACCGCCTATGCGCACAACCGCACCTTGTTGGTGAAGGCCGGTCAAGAGGTTAAAAAGGGCGCCAAAATCGCCGAGATGGGTCAAACTGATGCTGCTTCTGTGCGTCTGCATTTTGAAGTGCGGCGTCAGGGCACTCCGGTTGACCCCTTGCAATATTTGCCGAGTCGCTAAGAGTCCGTCGTATGACACCGACCCTCGTGTTCGATCTTGAGACTATCCCTGATATTGACGGGCTGCGACGCCTGCATCAGTGGGGAGCCGAGGTGACGGATGCTGAGGTGGCAGAGCGGGCGTTCGCAGCACGTAAAGAACTCACTGGCACAACATTTTTACCTCACCACCTGCAACGCGTTGCTGTAGTGGGTTGCGTGTTTCGCGATAACAAGGGATTTAGAGTACGTTGTTTGGGGCAGGCCGACGATACCGAACCGGTATTGCTCAGCAGTTTTTTTAAAACAATTGAACGGTATACCCCTAAATTGATTAGCTGGAACGGCTCTGGTTTTGACTTGCCGGTGCTGCATTACAGAACCTTGATCCACGGTATCGCGGCGCCGCG
>CALCPT010000112.1 GCA_937897265.1 uncultured Alcaligenaceae bacterium | reverse complement strand
GGAACCTTGGTGCGAGTCAGCGCGATCCGAAAGTGCAATTCAAACTCCTCCATCCGGCCAAGCCCAGCTAGCATAGACAAATTCACAAGACTGAGTTGCTGATGACTCAAAATGCCGCGCGCCCAGGTTCGCCCCCAAAGCTGATTATTCAAATATTCTTGCCACTCATGATCGAAAGCATTTTTTGCTTTCAGCATTCCATCTACGTACTGATCGCCGATGATGGCGCGGCGCGACACATCACCCGCTTTTGCGAAGCCAGCGGCTTGCGCCCGATCGATCTTTGTTGCCATGATTTCCTCTTTTATGTGCAAGCACTCCAACCCTGACTTTTTCTAGATAAGCTCACATGCTTTAAGCGTATCGCGGAGGACTGAGGCGCTAGGTCTCGATAGTTTGTTATGGCGCAATGCAACACGCGCCTGGGATTTTTTCTTTTATTATGGACATCATGTCGCTCTGCGTCTAGCAAGAAATACAAAGTGAGCAGGATTTCCTGCTAACCTTACTTTACAAGAAACAAAATAAATTCTGAGTCAGGAGACTGCTGCAATGCCGTCGCATCAAGTCAGGGGCTTTCAAAAAATGTTACTCACTCGCGTATTCGCTTTGTTAAGTGTGGCTCTCGTATTCAGCTCGCCCTGCGCGGCAGCGTGGCCTGACAAACCCATCACAATTATTGTGGGTGCCGCGCCTGGCGGCACGGGTGATCAAGCGGCACGCATTATTAGTGAAAAACTTGGTGCTGAGCTTGGCACAACCGTCGTGGTTGAGAACAAAGCAGGTGCAGGTGGCATCTTGGGCTCTCAGTATGTGGCGCGCGCCACTCCCGACGGCTATACGATCATGATGGCAAATATCGGCTCTCACTCGATTAATTACAGCCTGTACAAGAAACTGCCTTACACCCCAGACGATTTCAGCGCGATCACGCTTGTGATTTCAAATCCCAATATCCTGGTCGTCAACAGCAGCACGCCCTTCACGACGGTTCAAGAGTTGATCGCAGCAATCAAAAAGGATCCTAGCCTTTACTCATTTGGCTCGGCAGGCGCGGGGCAGTCTCCGCACCTGTCGGGAGAAATGTTTATGCAACGTACGGGCATCCAGGTGCCGCATATTCCATACAAAGGAGCAGGGCCCGCAACAGGTGCCCTACTCGGCAATCAGTTCACTTTTATGATTGCAACGGCGCCCAGTGTGATGGCTCAAATCAAGGGCGGTAAGCTGCGTGCCCTAGCGGTGACAAGCGACGTAAGAGCCCCTGAACTACCGAACGTCCCGACTATGGCCGAGGCGGGTGTACCAAATATGCTGGTTACCGCCTGGTTTGGTCTGTTCGCTCCGGCAGCAACACCGCAAGCGATTGTCAACCGCTTGCAACAAGCCACTGTCAAAGTCTTAAACACCGCGGACATTCAAAATCGCTTCAAAGAGATGGGGGGCATTGCGGGCGGAAATTCTCCTGAAGAATTCAACAACTTTGTACGTGCAGAGATCGCCAGTTGGAAGCAAACCGTTGAGACGGCTAAGCTGAGTCTTGAGTAAGGTCTACAGCTGCTTCGAGCATAAAAGAAGTCAGCGCCGAACCAAAAATGAAGGGTTTAACGGCTTCGCCCATGAGCGAGGTCTAGTTTGAATCAGGAATCAAGCGTCTAGCAGCTTCGCCCACAGAAGAGGACCACATGATGTATTTCAAAGATTTGATCTCCCCCGCTGCCGGCAGAACAACCTTGTTGAAACAAAGGGGTTGTTCGTCATGGTCTGCGCTCACTGGTGTACTGGCCGGTATCGCCTGCATGGCGTTACCCTTAACGACTCAAGCACAAAGCTATCCAAACAAACCGATTACGTTCTACGTGTCGTACGGGGCCGGTGCCACGACCGACATTACTGCTCGCGCCTTGGCCAGATCTGCTGAGGCGATTTTAGGCGTACCGATCGCCGTGGATAACAAGGGCGGAGGCGGCGGAACCGTTGCCGCCGGCATGCTGGTATCAAAAAAACCTGACGGCTACGCGGTATTAATCGGTTCAACCGCAGCCGTCACGATTCGCCCCTTGCTCATGAAGGTCAGTTATAAAGCGACCGACATTGTGGGCGTCATGCAATACAGTTATTTTCATAACGGGTCAGTCGTCGTGCCGGCTGATAGCCCCTGGAAGACGATTGAAGACTTCATTGAGGCAGCCAAAAGCAATCCCGGTATGTCCTATGCCACCGCCGGCGCTGGCGGCGTTGCCACTACCTCTCAACAAATGGGTGTCGAAGCACTCAAGCGCTGCAAGGGATTAGATTTCAAACATGTACCCACGAAAGGCGGCACCGAGGCCAACACCATGTTGATGGGCAAACACGTGAACTTTACCTCGGGTTCAGGTTCGCACAACCCTCTGGTTGTTGACGGTGTATTTCGCCAATTGGTCTTATTTCAAACAACCCGCGACGAAAACTTTCCAGAGGTTCGCACGCTTAAAGAGATTGGGTGTGATTGGAATAATCCGCCGAACAGCGGGATCGTAGCGACCGTACGTGCCGGCACCCCCCCGGATATCCTGGCCAAGCTTGAAGATACTTTCATGAAAATTGCTCAGTCGGCCGAGTTTAAAGCGATGCTTAAACAAAACTACCTGCCCTATGATCTGAAAGACAGCAAGACATTGAACAAGGATCTGGCGCTCGAGACCGCTTGGTATAAAGATTACTTCACCAAGACGGGTGACCTAAAATAGCCTCAAGAGACCTTTACAATGTCTTGCCGAACTGACTGAGTCTGTGCCTATAATTAGCGCAGCAAAAAGTGTCAATCACGTCAGTGTCCCCTTTCGCGCCATGCAAGGTTTTATTCAATCACTTATCAAAGCAATACGTATTCAAGGAGATTATTATGGGTAAAAGCATTCAACTCAAAGCCTCAGACGGCCACCAATTCGATGCCTATGTGGCCGAACCAGCAGGCAAGCCACGTGGCTTAGTATCGTTGCCCCAGAAATTTTTGGCGTCAACAGCCACATTCGTTCAGTTGCCGATGGTTTCGCTGCTGACGGCTACCTCACTATCGCCCCCGCTTTTTTTGATCGCGCGCAAACCAAATACGAAGCAGGCTACACACAAGCTGATATCGGTGCTGGCGTCGAGTTGATGAAAAAAATTAGCTTTGACGATACGCTGCTTGACGTTAAAGCCGCCATTGAACACGGCAAAGCCGCTGGCAAAGTCGGTATCGTGGGTTACTGCTGGGGCGGCGTGATTGCCTGGCTGGCAGCGGGACGCGTTGATGGTTTGGCCTGCTCTGTGCCTTACTATGGCGGCGCAATCCCTAACTTTTTGAAAGAAACGCCAAAGTGCCCAGTGATGTTTCAGTTTGGCGAGACCGATCATTCGATCACGCTCGAGCAAGCTAAAGTCGTTGCTGCGGCCTATCCAAAAGAAACTAGCTACTTCTACCCAGCGGGTCACGGCTTTAACTGCGATCAACGCGGCTCATATGATGCAGCATCAGCCAAGCTGGCACGCGAGCGTACTATCGAGATGTTTAGAAAGCAGATTGGCTAATTAGTCAAAGCAGAAAAAAAGGGATCGCTACGGCGATCCCTTTTTTTATATGCGGCATCAACTACACAGCTCTGGCAATACCGCACAAGCAGTCACTACTCAGCTGCCAAAAGCAGCACATCACACTCAATCCGCTAGAGTGAGGCGTGCCGTAGCGCGGCTTACTTCTTTTTGCCCGAACTCAAACCAGGAATATCGCTGACGTGCGCGATCTGATCTAGAGCCATAAACGCGTCAAACAATTTCAAGGCTGAGCCTTCAAAATGCCCCACGGCGGCACAGTCGTCAAACTTCGCCCAAAGTTGCTCACGATTCAACGGAAAATCTGGCCCGCCGCGCACTGTCACAACCTCTTTACTTTGCAAGGTCTGACCATTCTTTAATTTGACCGTCACTTGATCAAAGGGCGAGTAACCAGGCATTGTCGGGTGCTCAGCGTCATCCGCCTGAACACTGATTTTTTTCATCAAATCTTGTACATCTTTACGAATCACAAAATCATCCACGAGCTCAGTCAAGCCAGCACGCCCAGCCACCACACACGAGGCCATCGCAAATTGCATACTGAATTTTGCTTCAAGCCCAGTTTGAGGTTGATGGTTACGCAAGACTTTGGTGTTACGACGACTGGTCAGGGCCGTAATGCTTTCGATCTGATCCGCAGTGACCGGAGTTTCAGCGACCAAATCGAGCATGCCGTCTAACGCACGGTGTGTACAGAAGCAAAGCGGATATTTTTTGACCGACAACTTGGTCACCGCAAGCTTCCAGATCTTGCCTGCCTCAACTGGCGAGGTTGCATCAAAACGATTATTAGGCGAGACGGCCGACAAGAAACCCTGCGGATGCTCAAGCGCATCTAACGAGGAGGTGAAGCCTGCCTTCGCAAGCCGCGCAGCCAATACCCCTGACTGTGCCGAGCGCCCAGCATGAAACGGCTTAGTCATCGTACCGAAGTTAGCCATAATGCCCGCACTTTGTGAGGCACCCAAGGCAATTGCCATGGTGCATTGCTCTGCGTTCAATTTATTCAAAGACGCGCAGGCCGCAGCCGCGGCAATCGCGCCCAAGATCCCAGTTGGATGCCAGCCTTTGGTATGGTAGTGATCGGGATCACGACGCGCCAACTCGGCCCAAACTTCGTAGCCTGCCGCGTAAGCGGTCACCATCTCACGCCCGGTTGACCCTAAGGCTTGCGCCTCTGCAATAATCGCAGGCACCAAAATCGTACTCGGGTGCCCCTTAATTGCTACGTCATCAAAGTCCAACGCGTGCGCGGCGACACCATTGATCCAAGCTGCATCAGGTGCGCTCGCGGTCTGGGCACCGAACATCAGTGTCGAAGTGCCAGCGGGCGGCGCGAGTACCTCTTTTAAGATTTTAGTAGGAGGCTCATCGCGACCGGCGAGCATCACGCCCACACAATCTGCAAAGCCCATATGAATGACTTCGACTGCTGCCTTTGGGATTTTGTCGTAGGTTAAACCTGAAACAAACGCACCAAGTTCACGGGTGAGATCGGTCATGATGGCATCCTTGCTTAGGCTTTAGCTTGCATCGATTCTTTGACTTTCTGGCGCAGTTTGTTCAACGAACCGCCCATCTTCACTGAACCCGGCAAGGGATGACCAACAACTTGCTCAGCCAAGAGCGCCGACTCAATCAATTTCTCAAGATCGATGCCAGTTTCGATACCCATCTCGTGGCACATGAAAACCAAATCTTCAGTACAAACGTTACCCGAGGCACCCGAATGCGAAGCGAAAGGACAGCCACCCAACCCTGCAACAGCTGCATCAAAAATCTCTACGCCCATCTGCATACCAGCGTAGGCATTGGCAATACCCATGCCGCGGGTGTCGTGCAGGTGCAAAGACAACGCTAGATCAGGATACTTATTGCGTACTGCACCTACCACTCTGCGAATGGAACCGGGTGTGGCCCACGCCATGGTGTCTGCGAGCGACAAAGTTCCGATCTTAATGCTGTGCTGCTCAGCAATGTCATGAAACGTTTTGATCAGATCGAGCACGCGTTCGGTCGAAATATCGCCTTCAAAGTTACAACCAAAAGCCGCCATGATGCTGGCGCGATTGACCTCAACGTTGTAGTGCTTAAACATACCAATCATCGAGTGCACGGCTTCGATGTTTTGAGCCAAGGTACGCTTTTGATTACGCAACAAGAATTTCTCTGAGGCGGTCAACGACAGCGATCCACGAATATCAAGCTTTTGGGTAGCAATCGCACGCTCAAGACCCTTATCGTTTAACCATAAACCGGTGTAACGCACGCCTGGCTTACGCTTAAAGCCCGCAACAATTTCTGGCGCATCGGCCATCTGCGGTACGGCCTGCGGGCTCACAAACGACGTCACCTGAATTTGCTCAAGACCAGTCTCTGACAAGCTATCGATCAAGTCGATTTTGCGCTGTGTCGGGATAGGACCCTTTTCAATTTGCATCCCCTCACGAGGACCTTCTTCGAGAATACGTACGCGTTTTGGCAGATCTGACATGGTGGGCTCCTGTTGTCTCTTGAATAATTAATATTGAGAATCAGATTAAACCCTTGGCGAATCTTATGTCAACGCACGTACCACATAGCGAGATATGCCTCAGCCCTCGCGCTCAACAGGGTCGACACCTTTTTTGATTTAGGGATTGCTCGGTTGACAAGGCAAGGGCTAAGACCTAGGATTGATACAAATATGGGCCTGAGTGATGCGACCCCGACTGAATGCGCAAAAATGCTGCGCTGCACAGTAGAAGCGCCCCAATACCTCTGCCCAACACAAAAATAACTAAGGAGACACTTTGAACGCAGAACGCGTCGGTAGCCTGTTTTGGCTTCTTTTTGGCGCCGCCGCTGTTTACGGCTCGCTAGACTTGGGTATTGGCACAATGGGTGCACCCGGTTCGGGTTTTTTAACGTGTGTGGCGGGCAGCTTTGTTGCGCTCATGGCGCTGATGATATTCATCCAATCGTTCAAAGGCGACCCAGCGGCACAAACTCGCGTTGCGGATCTGTGGGCAGGTTGTAACTGGTGGCGCGCTGTCGCCATCTCGATACTGATCATTTTTTTTATTTTGGCCTTCGAGACACTGGGCTTTTTTCTGTGTAGCTTTATTTTGCTGCTCGTCATCATGCGTTGGCTTGAAGGCTTAAGCTGGAAAACCTCAATTCTGGTGCCCGTCATCGCAATCGGTTGTACCTTCCTTCTCTTTAAAACTATTCTAAAAATCTCGCTCCCAGCGGGAATTTTTGGCTTCTGAGGCGCGCGATTCCCTATGGACTTAGCAGATAACCTCATCACCGGCTTCGCGGTCGCTTTTCAGCCTCACAATCTTTTCTTTTGTTTCGTTGGTGTCTTGATAGGCACTTTGATTGGCGTTCTTCCTGGTATCGGCCCGGTCGGTGCCATGTCGATACTGTTACCGATCACCTTTGGCATCTCACCTGTCACCGCCATTATCATGCTGTCTGGCATTTATTATGGCGCGCAATATGGCGGTTCAACCACCTCAATCTTAGTGGGGATCCCGGGTGAGGCGGCCTCGGTGGTGACGATGTTGGATGGCCATCAAATGGCGCTCAAGGGGCGCGCGGGGCCTGCCCTAGGCATTGCAGCCTTCGGCTCGTTTATCGCCGGCACCCTGGGGATCATTGGCTTGATGTTACTAGCGCCGCCTTTGGCCTCAATTGCCTTAAAGTTTGGGCCCCCCGAATATTTTGCCCTAATGATCATGGGCCTTGTCATCTTGACTTACCTTGCTCAAAAGTCGATGGCTAAATCATTGATGATGGCAGGAGTTGGCGTGCTCGCTGGCGTGGTGGGGCTCGACACCATGACAGGTCTGCCAAGGTTTACCTTTGGCTCAGCCGACCTGCTTGACGGCATCGGCATTGCGCCACTCGCGATGGGTTTATTTGGCGTCTCTGAAATTTTGCTCAACGTCGAAAAAACCATCAAACAAGGTGTGGTTGTCAGTCAAGTTAAAAATCTACTACCCAGCCGCCAAGACTGGAAAGAATCTTTTGCCCCCATCATGCGCGGTTCATTTTCAGGATTCTTGCTGGGGATCTTACCGGGTGGTGGCGCGGTACTTGCCTCGTTTATTTCTTACGGAGCTGAAAAGCGCCTGTCAAAAACGCCCGAACAATTTGGGCATGGCGCCATCGCTGGGGTCGCAGGTCCCGAGGCTGCTAATAACGCCGCAGCTCAAGCCGCGTTTATTCCTCTCTTGACGCTTGGGATCCCCGCCAACGCGGTGATGGGGATTTTGCTTGGAGCACTGATGATTCATGGCATCACACCAGGCCCGCTGATGATTCAAAAAAATCCAGAGCTATTCTGGGGAACAGTCACCAGTATGTATCTGGGCAACGCCATGTTGCTCGTGCTAAATCTCCCTCTCATCGGGCTGTGGGTGCGCCTGTTACGGGTACGCTACGCCGTCCTGTTTCCGCTAATTCTATTTATTGCCTTGATCGGTGCCTATGTCATTAACGGTAGCGAGATGGATCTTTACTTGATGCTGTTCTTTGGTGTCGTGGGCTACTTAATGCGTAAGTTTGATTATGAACCTGCACCTTTAATTTTGGCTTATGTCTTAAGCCCTATCCTTGAAGATTCGCTACGCCAATCTCTAATCATTTCTAGCGGCAGTATGGGAATTTTTGTCAGTCGCCCGATCGCAGCTGGATTTTTGTTTATTTCTGCGATGCTATTAATTAGTGCAGTCCTGCCGGCGATCCGCAAAAAACGCAGCGCACTGGTCGCCTCGGCTGAAGACAATGCTTGAATCTGCATGACATATGAAGGGTACACATGAAATTTAGTCAAACTCTAGGCCGCTGGACAATCGGTTCGATGCTCGCGATTAGCTGTTTAGCAGGCGGTATGGCCAGTGCCAAATATCCAGATAAACCAATCACCATGTATGTGGCCTTTGCGGCGGGCGGCACCACCGACGTCACCGCACGCGCACTGGCTCAAGGGCTTGAGAAAATACTGGGCGTACCGATTGCGATTGAAAACAAAGGCGGAGGGGGCGCAACGGTTGCGAATGGTTTACTCGCCAGTAAAAAACCTGATGGCTATAGCTTATTGGTATCATCAACTGGCTCGATTACCGTGCGTCCGCTTCTGATGAAGTTGGCATACAACGCACAAAGCTTTCGAGTGCTCAGTCAATACACCTTTTACATCGGCGGCCTGGTGGTGAATGCCGACTCGCCTTTCAAGACTGTTGAGCAATTTATCGAGTACGCGAAGAAAAATCCAGGCATGACCTACGCCTCGAGTGGCCCCAATACGCAGCAACAAGTTGGCGTAGAAGCCTTTGCGCGTTGCAAGGGTTTAAGCTTTAAACACGTACCGACTAAGGGTGGCTCAACCGCTAATACTGCGCTCATGGGCAAGCATGTGGGGAAGGGGTTCGAGAGGCAAGGTCTTCCTTGGCTGATGCGCCCGCCGGCAGACTAAAGTAGCCCTGTTCCTGCGGAACAGGGGAATGCGCCGCAACGGGCAGCCGTAAGGATCGACC
>CALCPT010000111.1 GCA_937897265.1 uncultured Alcaligenaceae bacterium | reverse complement strand
CAGGTAGGCGGTACCCCGAGTGACTGCGTCGGGGTCAGCACCGGCCTCGCGCATATGTTGCTCGAGGGTGCGGCCAGTGTCGATGCGTCGCTGCTGTAAAGCGCTTGCTGGCAAGGTTCCCAGGGCGCCTCGACTGCCTACATACGACACTTGAAACCAAATACTTTCTTCGGCTCGGATCCCCATTACCACAACATCACAGTTCAGCTTCAGACTCGCCTGCTGCATGGCCTGTACAGCAATTAAGCCTGCCATCACCCCTGCCGCACCGTCATAGTTACCACCGCCTAGTACTGAATCAAGATGCGAGCCAAGCACAATCGCCGGCGCCTGGCGATCGAGCCCGGGCCAAACCATATAGGTGTTGCGCATATGATCGTGCCTGATCTCTAAGCCCAGAGCACGAGCGTGTTTCTCGACCAGGTCATGTCCAAATTGCTCGCCCTTACCGTACGTGTCGCGTGTGACTCCACGATTGACCGCATCCACGCTGCCTGCGCGTAAGTCGTCGAAGAGTTTGCTAGCTTGGGGATGTAAGGCAAGTACGTGCTTGTTAAGCGTTTTCATTTATCAGTCGATGAGGTTAATCCCGCCAAGGTCATGAACCAGACAGAATCAACTGAGAGGCTTTTTCGGCAATCATGATGACAGGAGCGTTCGTGTTGCCTGAGGTCACATTGGGCATGATAGCCGCATCAACAACTCTTAAGCCCCCTAACCCTCTGACACGCAAATGAGGATCGACAACCGCCTGGTCGTCGACTCCCATCTTGCATGTTCCGACGGGATGATACATCGACTGCGCTTGCGCGCGAATATAGTCAATTAACTGCTCATCAGAGACGTGTTGCGAGCCAGGCATCAGCTCGCCTCGATTATGTTGCGCAAAAGGGCTTTGTGAAAAAATCTTTCGGATTAAACGCAAGCCAACCAGCAAAGGAGTCACATCGCGCAGATCGGTCAAATAGTTTGCCTGCATGCGCGGCGCCTCAAAGGGGTTTGCAGACCGCAACGTGATCGAACCAACAGAAAAAGGTTGTAACACCCCACAAGAAGCCGTCACAGCTGGGGCCTGATCAGCTTTAAACATTCCGGCCGACGAATACATACTGAACGGCCTCATTTGTATTTGTAAATCAACCTTGTCATTATTTGCACCCGATCGGGCAAACAGTGCGACCTGCGCCGCCGCTGAGTTCAACAAGCCACGACGCGTAAACAAATACTTCAGCACGTCAGGAATCATTCTGATCGGGCTCGCGATTTTTTTATTAATCGAGTACTCGGGATCGACACTCGCCAAGTAGTGCACGTACACATGATCCTGCAGATTCATACCAACGCCCGGCAAGTCGTGAACCACAGGGATCCCAAGCGCGTGCAAGTTCTTTGCGTCACCTACCCCCGATAGCATTAACAACTGAGGCGAATTAATGACGCCAGCACTTAAGATCACTTCCTTGGCATGCGCAGTGTGGCTCAAGCCCTTCACAGAATATTGGACCCCAACCGCTTGCTTATCCTGAAAGAGAATTTTCTCAGTCATAGCCTGGACTTGGACTTTTAAATTTGCTCGCGCTCGAACCGGCTTTAAAAAAACTCGCGCAGTCGAGGCACGCACCCCACGATCAATCATGAGCTGCACAAAACCTACACCCTCTTGTACTGCACCATTGAAATCTAAATTGTGAGATACCCCAGCATTGATCGCGGCTTGCACAAACGCTGACGACGCCGCGTGGGGCTCTTGTAAGGGTGAAACAACCAACTCACCCGAGGCGCCATGCAACTCAGTTTCACCTAGAAAATGTTTTTCAGTGCTTTTAAAATGCGGCAGGACATCGCTCCACCCCCAGCCTACATTGCCCGCCTCGCGCCAACCATCATAGTCAGCTGGCGTACCGCGCATGTACACGTGTCCGTTGATTGAACTGCTGCCACCGAGTGTCTTGCCACGAGGCCAAATAATCTGACGATGATTTAAACCAGGCTCTGGCTCAGATTGATAGCCCCACGAGACGATGGGGTCGGTGACTACACGAGCCACGCCCGCTGGAATCTTTAACCAAGGGTTACGGTCCTCGGGCCCAGCTTCGAGCAATAATACTTTCGTTCTTGGATCTTTCGACAAGCGATTTGCCAAAACACACCCAGCCGAACCCGCACCTACGATAATAAAATCAAAATGCTCTACGTCTGCCATGTCTACGATCCATCATCCTACTGAGCGGTCCAACCACCATCTACTTTCAAACAAGTGCCAGTCACCATTCGAGCAGCCGGAGACGCCAAATAGGCGACGGCTGCCGCAATATCTTCAGTCTCAGCCAGATGACCTAGCGGAATCTTAGAAAATAAAAATGCACGCTTCTCATCGGTGTTTACCACTTGCCGAACCAAGGGAGTATCAACAAACGTCGGGGCCACACTATTCACCCGAATATTTTGCTCAGCAAGCTCAATCGCCATCGCCTTCGTTAAACCTTCAATCGCATGCTTTGTTGTGCAATAGACGGTTCGATTCGGCGAGCCAATATGCCCCATTTGAGAAGAAATATGAATCACTGAGCCCCCCTTCTTGACTCGTTCAGGATCTTGCAACATTTTTTTAACCGCAGCTTGCGCAGCAATAAAACACGAACGAATGTTTAAATTGAGTAAATGATCAAGATGTTCATCCGATACCTCGATCATTGGTTCTGGAATATTAGTGCCGGCATTGTTCACCAATATATCCAACCGTGGCAACTCATCAATAATTGCTCTGAGCGCTTTCGCGTCAACAACATCGCATTGCCGAATCGAAGCCCGCCCCCCCGCCTCAGTGATCTGTTGCGCAACCGTTTGAAGTTCGCTTAACGTACGCGACAGCAAGACTACCTCAGCACCCGCCTCGGCCAAATACCGAGCAACGGTAGCCCCAATTCCACGACCGGCTCCGGTCACAAGGGCAATCTGTCCATCTAAACGCAGGCTTTCGAATAAGCTCATGATTCACTCTTCAGTGGGTTGAAGGGCACACAAATATTGGGACTCACACTCACCTCAGTTCTATTCAGTTCAACTCAGCTCAGTTTTGATACAGCAGACGCGGCAGCCAAAGCGAAATCGCCGGAAAGCCGATAATCATCGCCAGCGCCACGACCTGAATCACCATAAACTGCGCCATCCCGCGAAAGATCAAGGCTAAATTCCACGCCGGCATCACAGTTTTAAGGTAGTAGGCCGACATCGCCACCGGTGGGCTCAAAAATGCTGTTTGCAGATTAACGGCCAAGGTTGCACCAAACCACAACATCAGTTCGCCCTTGGATAAACCAACATCAAGCTTTTGAATCACTGGAATAAATATCGGCACAAAGACCAAAATAATGACTGGCCATTCAAACGGCCAACCCAGTAGAAAGACGATGAACATCACCAGCAAAAACTTACCCATGCCAGGCAACGGCAAATCGTTCAAGAGCGTTTCGATCAAACCAGCCGAGCCGAGTTGAACGAATACTGCACCGAAAATATTAGAAGCCATCACCAGTAGCAACACCATCGCTGAGGTCAAGAGTGTGCTGCGGGCTGTTCCTTTAATCGCTGGTATTGTCAACTTACCGTACAAGGCAGAGAGGATCATCGAACCAAGGGCACCGCACGCTGCAGCTTCGGTTGCCGTCGCTAATCCGGTCAAAATAGTGCCTAGCGTTGAGCCAATTAACAGTAACAAAGGCAAAATGCTAATGACTACCTCTTTGAATAACTTAAAGTTGTAGCCCATGCGCTCTTCTTTAGGCAGCGGTGGGCCAAGCTTAGGATTAATAAAACTGCGAACCAAGCAGTAAGCGATATACAGAAAAGCCAATAAAAATCCTGGGCCAAAAGCGGCTGCGTACAGCTTATTTACGGGTACACCAAGAACTGGACCCATTACCAATAACATGACACTTGGCGGGATCAAGATTCCAAGTGTGCCGCCAGCAGCAATGGCACCCGCAGACATCTCAGAGTCGTAGCCGGCACGCATCATCATGCCGCCAGCCATGATCCCCAGTACGCTCACAGCAGCACCAACAATACCAGTGGCCATCGCAAAAAGCGTCGCCGTCAATAGCACCGCTAGGTAAAGCGAGCCACGTAACGGCGCAAACAGTTGCCTGAACGTGGCGAAGAGTCGATCCATTAGGCCCGCTTGCTCACACATGTAGCCCATAAAGATGAACATCGGCACGGCCGGAACAATGTCATCTTTCATCGATCCCCACACTTGCAGATAGGTCAGATAAAACGTGCGATCGACACCCAACCCAATCGCACCAAAAACGATTGCAATGAAGAGCAGCGTAAAGGAAATTGAAAACCCAATGAAGATGACGCTGACCATGCAAAACAGCATGATCAAGCCAAGTATTTCGTTGAAAGTCATGACGATATCCCGAGAGGTATTTGGCTAGATTTCTACTTTGTCGTGTTGCACTAATTCAGTGCCTTTGTCGACGGCCCACAGCGACTTTAGAAGTTCGGAAATACCTTGAATGAACAGTAAGCCAAAGGCGACTGGTACCACTGCACGTAACGGCCAAATAATCGGCTGCCAGAGTCCTAGATTAGATTTCTCGTTGATTTGAAATGACTTAATAACATCATCAATCGAGATCCAGACCAATAATCCCATCACCGGCAAAAACAAAATTATGTAGGTGATTAAATCGATCCAACCTTTTTTTGAAATTGAAAACTTATCCCATAGGATGTCGGTACGGATGTGCGCACCGTTTAACAGCGCGAATGCTGAGCCCAACATAAACAACGAACCATTCGACATGAAGGTCACATCACCCGCCCAAGCGGTTGGGGCTTTAAAGAAATAACGCAAAATTACTTCGGCCACGCTACTAAAAATCAACGGTACTAACAAAAACATCGTTAGGTAGCCACTATATTGCGTGAAACGATCAATCTTACGAATCGCCGGGATTGCATACCCCCAGAACGACTTTGGTTCGATGTTTTCAAGGCCAACTTGGGTGTCGGTGCTCATGTGTCTACTCCAGATTTTTTTGTCATAGTTTCTGCAAAATGCGCTGACAGCACGACAAGAATTTTGTCGTACTGTCAGCGATCAAACAGAACTCTTATTTTTTAGGAGGAAAGTAGTAGTTAGCCGTGAATTCATAGGGTGAACTATTAATCACGCGGGAAGGCACCACCTCAGACGCATACTTATACAACGAGTCGTAGACCTTTTTGAAGGTCGCACTTTTTGCCACTTCTTCTTTTGCAATCGCGTCCCAAGTTTGTAAGGTCTTCAGCAGAATATCCGGTGGCGTCGTATGAATCGTCACGCCAAATTTCTCTTTCATCTCTTTCATGGCAGAGGCGTTCAAACGATTTCTTTCCATTTCGGATTTGATCGTCGCTTCAATTGACGCAGAATAGATGATCGCTTTGATGTCGGCTGGCAAGGCTTTCCAAACATCTGCATTGATCAAAATTTCTAAGACTGTTGCTGGCTCATGCGTCGACTGGGCGTAAAAGTTCTTTAAGACAGTTTGAAAGCCAATCGAAATATCACCTGCCGGACCGGTCCACTCGGCGCACTCAATTACGCCACGCTCAAGAGCTGGAATAATTTCGCCGCCAGGTAAGTTGACAGCCGCAACGCCGGCACGACCATACAGCTCAGCGGTGATGCCAGTTTGACGACATTTCTTACCTTTTAAATCTTCCCAGCTATTGATTGGAGTTTTAAACCAACCCAAGGCCTGTTGCGCAACAGACGTCAGCGGAATCGGCACGACATTTGCCTTTAAATCTTTTTGATAAAACTCGGTGTAGAGCGCAAGGCCATCGGCT
>CALCPT010000110.1 GCA_937897265.1 uncultured Alcaligenaceae bacterium | reverse complement strand
TCAGGCGTTGTGTTGCCGCGTTCGATCGGCCGCGTCGAGCCGGTCGAGCGTGGCGGCCACCTCGACCATCGCCTCGAAGACCGGCGATCTGGAAGGCGCCATGCCCTGGCTTGATCGCGCCTCGCAATTGAACCCCAATTACGCGCAGGCCAAGTACTCGCGCGCCTGGACGGAATCGCTGCTGGGCCAGGGCGCGGGCGTGCCGATGACGCACGTGGCCTACCGCGGCGGCGCACCTGCCGCGCAGGACCTGATCGGTGGGCAGATTCCCCTGATGGTGGACACCGCCTCAGAAACCATCGAGCACCACAAGGCGGGCAAGGTGCGCAGCCTGGCTGTCACCGGCGAGACGCGCAACAAGGCCCTGCCCTGGCCAGTTACACCGATAAAGTCTTAAAAGCCAAAAAAGTAGCGATCATTGATGACGCAACGGCTTACGGCAAAGGCTTAGCCGATGAATTTGAAAAGGCGGCCAAAGCCGCCGGCATCACCATCGTTGCGCGCGAAGCCACCAACGATAAAGCCACAGACTTCAAAGCGATTTTGACTAAAGTGAAAGGTCGCGCTCCTGACGTCATTATGTACGGCGGTATGGACGCCACCGGCGGGCCCTTGGCCAAACAAGCAGGCGAACTCGGCATCAAAGCCAAGATCGTTGCCGGTGACGGAGTATGTACAGATAAAGTGGCTGACCTCGCGGGCCCGGCTGTTTCAAACATCGTGTGCTCAGAAGCTGGCATGGCCTTATCCAAAATGGCTAAGGGCGCAGACTTCGCTAAAAAATACGAAGCTCGCTTTAAAGGTCCAGTGCAAATCTATGCACCGTTTACGTATGATGCCGTCTACGTTTTAGTCGATGCGATGAAACGCGCCAAATCAACCACCGCCGCTGCGGTCTTGGCGCAAATGCCTAGCACCAACTACTCGGGTGTGATCGGAAATATTGCCTTTGATCCAAAGGGTGACATGAAAGAAGGCGTGATCACTATTTATGATTTCAAGGGCGGCAAAAAGTCAGTTCTTGACGTGATGAAGATGTAAAAACACCTTGGGCGAAGCGCGACTGGCAAACGTGTCATTCCCGCTCTTCGCTCAGGTGCGATTTGTCGACAGATACATTTTTTAGAATTGAACCGGCATCGCAACAAAATGCGATGCCGTTCTTTTTGACCAACTTGGCCATTGCTTAAGCGTCAGTTCGAGATTCTCCGCAACCCCCAGGAGTGTGAATGGATATTTTTATCCAGCAAGTTGTCAACGGCCTTGTACTCGGCTGCATTTATGCACTGATCGCGCTGGGCTACACAATGGTCTACGGCATTTTGGGGATCATCAATTTCGCACACGGTGACGTCTTGATGGTGGGTGCGCTCACCGCACTCTCTGCGATCTTAGGTTTGCAGTATTTGTTTCCTGGTATGCCGCAATGGCTAATGTTAGTGGTGGCCACGCTCATTGCGATGCCCGTGTGTGCCTTCTTATCCTATGGCATTGAACGCGTCGCGTATCGCCCGCTACGCAACGCGCCACGCTTAGCACCGTTAATCACTGCAATCGGTATCTCGATTATTTTGCAAACCCTGGCCATGATTATCTGGTCGCGTAATCCACTGATTTTTCCAACCTTGTTACCGTCATCTCCGATTGATATTTTTTCAACTGGCGCAGTCATCACTGGCAAAGAGATCGTAATCATCGTGCTGTCGTTTGTTGTGATGATCGGTTTGTTGCTATTGGTCAATCGCACCAAACTAGGCCGCGCCATGCGAGCCACCGCCGAAAGCCCACGCATCGCGAGCTTGATGGGCGTCAATCCAAACTTTGTCATCTCAGCAACCTTTATGATCGGCGCAGCGTTAGCGGCCGTTGCAGGTGTGATGATGGCGACCAACTACGGCAACGCACATTTTTATATGGGCTTTATCCCCGGGCTAAAAGCCTTTACCGCCGCGGTACTTGGCGGCATTGGTAACTTAGGCGGCGCCATGATTGGTGGGATCTTGCTTGGGCTGATCGAAGCGCTTGGTGCAGGCTATATCGGCGACTTCACAAACGATGTGTTTGGCTCAAATTACCAAGACGTATTTGCCTTTATCGTGTTGATTGTGGTGCTGGTGTTTAGGCCCTCAGGCATCATGGGCGAACGTGTCGCTGATCGGGCTTAGGGGGGCATATGACAATCTTTAGCGCCTCAATTTCGGCCAACAAAAAGTCGCTGGCCATCGCAGGCTTTGCGGCAATCGCCCTGTTAGCGCCTTTCATCGCGCAAACCTTTGGTGGCAACTACTGGGTGCGTATTCTTGACTTCGCGCTGCTATACATCATGCTGGCGCTGGGCTTAAACATCGTGGTGGGCTTTGCCGGCTTGCTTGATTTGGGCTACATCGCTTTTTATGCGGTGGGTGCTTACCTAATGGCGCTCTTAAGTTCGCCTCACCTCACGACTCAATTTGCCGAACTCGCCCAGTTGTTTCCGGGCGGTATGCATTTAGGGTTTTGGTGGATCTTGTTAATCGCAGGGCCCGTTGCCGCACTGTTTGGCGTGATGCTAGGCGCCCCCACACTCAAGTTACGCGGCGATTATTTGGCGATTGTCACGCTTGGCTTTGGCGAGATCATTCGTATCTTTTTAAATAACCTTGACCGACCCGTCAACATTACCAATGGGCCCAAAGGTATCAACGCGATTGACCCAGTCGTATTCTTTGGTGTTGATCTGTCAAAGGCGCAAGAGCTTTTCGGCATTAAGCTTTCACCAGGCCTGATGTATTACTACCTGATCATGGTGTTAGTGATTGGCGTGGTGTTTGTCAGCCTGCGCTTGCAACGTTCACGTATCGGTCGCGCCTGGGTCGCGATTCGCGAAGATGAAACTGCGGCCAAAGCCATGGGTATCAACACACGCAACGTCAAACTACTGGCCTTTGCCATGGGCGCTACCTTTGGCGGCATCTCAGGTGTAGTCTTTGGCGCCTTCCAAGCCTTTGTCTCGCCCGAATCCTTTGTACTTTGGGAATCCATTTACGTGTTGGCCATCGTGGTGTTAGGCGGCATGGGTCATATCCCAGGCGTGATTTTGGGTGGCATCTTATTGGTAGGCTTTCAAGAATTTTTACGCGAGCTTGCCGAACCAGTCCAAAAAATGCTGTTCGGCCATGTGTACATCGATGCCGAAGTCTTGCGCCAATTACTGTTTGGTTTAGCACTTGTCGTCATCATGTTGTATCGACCTTCGGGGATTTGGCCAGCGCCTAAACGCGAAGACCGCCCAGTGACACGCACACGCAGTCATACCAGCCGACTTGAAGGAGGCGTGTGATGTCAACACTCTTACTGTCAGTGCAAAACATCAACAAACGTTTCGGCGGGCTGCAAGCCTTGTCAGAAGTCGGCTTGCAAATTGCGTCTGGGCAAATTTATGGGTTGATCGGGCCCAATGGCGCAGGTAAGACCACCTTCTTTAACGTGATCACTGGCTTGTATACGCCGGATAGCGGCACCTTCATGCTGGATGGCAAGCCCTATCAACCGACCGCTGTACACGAGGTGGCGAAAGCAGGTATCGCACGTACGTTTCAAAATATTCGTCTCTTTGGTGACATGACCGCACTTGAAAACGTGATGGTCGGCAGGCATGTACGCACCAAGGCAGGTATCTTTGGCGCGGTGTTTCGCCCTGCCGCAGTCAAGCACGAAGAGGCCGCCATCGAAGAGATGGCGCACGACTTGCTTGAGTACGTCGGCATCGGTCAGTTCGCCCATTACACCGCACGCAATCTGTCGTACGGCCATCAACGCCGCCTTGAAATCGCGCGCGCGTTGGCAACCGAACCCAAACTGCTGGCGCTTGATGAACCCGCCGCAGGTATGAACGCCACCGAAAAGGTTGAGCTACGCGCACTACTCGATAAGATCCGCCAAGACGGCCGCACCATCTTGTTAATCGAACACGACGTCAAACTTGTGATGGGCTTATGCGATCAGATGACCGTGCTCGATTACGGCAAAGTCATCGCGCAAGGTCTGCCGCAAGACGTACAAAAGGATCCGGCAGTGATTGAAGCCTATCTTGGCACACCGGCGCACTAACTCATGAAAAACATCATGCTCAAAGTCTCTGGTTTGAAGGTTGCCTACGGCGGCATCCACGCCATCAAAGGTATCGACCTTGAAATCCGCGAAGGCGAACTCGTCACCCTAATCGGCGCAAACGGCGCAGGTAAAACCACCGCCATGAAAGCGATCACCGGCTTACAGGGTTGGATCGCAGGCGACGTGCAATATATGGGCGAATCTACCAAAGGGATCGAAAGCCACGCCTTGCTAAAGAAGGGGCTGGCGATGGTGCCCGAAGGGCGCGGCGTCTTTGCGCGTATGACCATCACTGAAAACTTGCAGATGGGCGCCTACACCCGCAACGATAACGCGCAGATTCAAGCCGATATCGAACGCATGTTTGGGATTTTTCCGCGGTTAAAAGAGCGTGCTAATCAACTGGCCGGCACCATGTCGGGCGGCGAGCAACAAATGCTGGCCATGGCGCGTGCCTTGATGAGCCAGCCAAAGTTGTTGCTGTTGGATGAGCCGTCTATGGGTTTGTCACCGCTGATGGTGGCGAAGGTGTTTGAAGTGGTCAGGGATATTTCAGCTCAAGGGGTAACAGTGTTGCTGGTTGAGCAAAACGCCCGCCTAGCATTGCAGGCGGCTGATCGTGCATATGTGATGGACTCAGGGTTGATCACGATGAGTGGGGATGCCAAGCAGATGCTGGATGATCCTAAGGTTCGGGCGGCTTATTTGGGAGAGTGACTCTCCCAAAGCCGTCAGTCATCAACCCACCGCAGTTCTTACCGAAGCGGTCGACATCAGCTTAAGCCTTGGCCCGGCTTTCATCATCTGGCCTGGCAACTGACGGCCCACAATCTTCTCGACTTCTTTAGCGACCAAGATCAGTTTGTCGAGATCAATGCCGGTTTCATAGCCGCATTCATGCAACAGGTACACCAAGTCTTCGGTACAAATATTGCCTGTGGCACCTGGCGCAAACGGGCAACCGCCCAAGCCTGCGATAGACGATTCGTACTCAAGCACGCCCAGCTGCAAGCCGTTCATTACGTTGGCTAAGCCCACGCCGCGGGTGTTATGAAAGTGCAACGCGATTTGCACATCAGGGAACTTGTTGCGCACCGCTTCGACTGTGCGTGTCACAACCGGAGGTGTTGCCATACCCGTTGTATCGCCAAACCCAATGCGACGGATACCATGGGCATGATAGGCGCCCACGATCTTCAAAATGTTATTGATCGGTACATCACCTTCAAACGGGCAACCGAAAGCTGTGGCTAAGCCACCGTGCATTTGAATGCCCCACTGATTGGCGATTGGCACAACTTGTGCAAAATCTGCAATCGCTTCGTCAATCGTTTTATTCAGATTGGTTTTGCAATGGCTTTCGCTCGCCGAAATGAAGCCCACCATGACGTCGGCCTTGGCGGCGGCGGCGCGCTCAGCACCACGCGCGTTAGGCACCAACACTGCGAGCTTAACGCCCGGTTTACGCTGCACCTGCGCCATCACGTCAGCGGCATCAGCCAATTGCGGCAACGCGCGTGGCGACACAAATGAAGTCGCCTCAACGCTGCGTAAACCTGCATCAATCAAGGCGTCAATCACGGCTACCTTGTCGGCAACACTGATCTGCTCTTTTTCGGCCTGAAAGCCATCACGCGTACCGACCTCGGTAATGGTGACAAAACGTGAACCTGTTGCGCTCATAAAAATGCCTCGTATGTTTTAGTCAATCAATACTTTTTCTTTACACCGAACTATCTTAATGCCTAAGCGACTCTAGCACCGTCGCTCTTTTAATCTTTACCAAGCAACAAGCCCGACAGCACACAACTTTCGATTAGAGCATCTGCGTTGCTCAAGCACCAATTAAATCACGCCCTTCGCCTTCAAAGCGTCAATGGCTTCGCTGCTCAACCCAAGTTCAGTCAACACCGCCATATTATCCCCGCCCAGATTTGGCGGTGGCCGATACATCATGCAAGGATCATCAGTAAATTTAATCGGAAACCCCAGCACATCCAAGCGACCATGATCCGGATGCTGAATCGTCATCCGCATCTGCTGATGCTGGGTCTGCGGATCATCAAAGGCCTCTTGCACATTTAACACTCGGCCACAAGGCACACCCGCCTGATTCAACACCTCGATCCAGTGCGCGATCGGCTTTTCACCAATTTTGACGTTGATCTCGGCATTGATCTGCTTGCGGTTTTGAAACCTCAACTTGTTGTTTAAAAACTCGGGGCGCTCACGTAAGTGCTCTAACTCCAACACAGTTAATAACTTTGAATACACACCGTCGTTGCTCGGCGCCAACGCGACCTGGCCGTCGGCCGCATCAAACATGCCGTAGGGCGATACCAAGGCATTATCGTTACCAGTACGCGCGGGCAGCTTACCCGTTGCAAAATAGTTTGAGGCCAAAAACGACATCACACTCGTCATGCTATCGGTCAGTGAAGTCGTGACCTCTTCGCCCTGGCCGGTGCGCTCACGGCGCAGCAAGGCAGCCATGATCCCCATTGCGGCATACATACCCGACAACAGATCAGAGATCGGCGGTGCGGCGCGCATTGGAGGCTCGCCTTCATCACCGTTGACGCTCATGAACCCACTCATCGCCTGGGCAATAAAGTCAAAAGACGGCCGTTCAGCATACGGGCCATCTAAACCAAAACCGGTCAGGTTGCAGCTGACAAGATCGGGTTTAATTTGACGCAAAGCCTCGCGCCCAAAACCCATCGCGTCCATCACGCCTGGCCTGAAGTTGTTGACCACGACATCAGCAGTCGCTAACAATTTTCGTAATACCTCTTTGCCTTCTTCGCTTCGCAAATCAATCGCCAACGAGCGCTTGTTACGGTTGAAGGTGGCAAAGTAATACGAAAACCCGTTGGGTGATTCACCCTGCTTACGTACCGGGTCGCCCTTGCCGGGTGTTTCGATCTTGATGACCTCGGCACCCATGTCGGCCAAAAACATCGTACAAAACGGACCCGACACAATACGGGTTAAATCAATGACGCGAATACCTTGCAGCTGCATAACAGGGTGTTGCCTTTTTCTTGATTTTAGATTTTGTCTGACGACTCAAAAGATTGTCTATTGCAACTTAATCCCAGAGTCTTTCACGACCTTACCCCAACGCGCAAAATCCGATTTAACAAACTCGGTGTAGGCTTCGACTGAGCCGCCCACAACGTCAACGCCAACAGACACAATTTTTTCTTTCACATCTGCTTGTTGCAATGCCTTATTGAATTCAGCGTTCAACTTTTGCACGATAGGCATCGGCGTACCAACGGGAACAAAAATCCCGACCCAGATACTGCCATCCATTCCGGTTGCGCCAGTTTCGGCCAAGGTCGGGGTATCAGGCAACAGGGTAGCGCGTGTCGCGGCGGTCACCGCCACGGCATGCAACTTACCCGTTTTCACCTGTGGCAACACCGAACCAAGCGATAGCAAGGCGACGTCGACGTGGCCACCCATCACGTCAGTGAGTGCTGGCGCTGCACCTTTATACGCAGTGTTTACCAAATTGATGTTCATGGCCTTTTTATATTGCTCACCCAGCAAGTCACCGAAGGTACCTGCACCAGCCGTTGCCCAGCGCAACCCTTCGGTCGTCTTGCCCTTGGCGATCATGTCAGCGGGTGTACGAATCGTTGAATTCGTGGCGCTGACAATCGCACCAGGCGTGATCGTCAAATGAACAACCGGCGTAAAGCTTTTAAGCGTGTCATAGCCCACGCTGGGATTTAACCAGGGGCTGACCATCACACTATCTGTTTGCGCCAATAGCAAGGTATAGCCGTCAGGCGCACTTTTTGCCACAGCCTCGGCCGCCAGGTTGCCCCCTGCGCCGGGGCGATTTTCTAAGATGACTGTCCACTTGGTGAGTTCGGCCACCTTGGTGCCCACCACACGGCCCACATAATCCGTGCCGCCGCCTGGGGGATACGGAATAATGAGTTTGATCGACTTATTGGGATAGTCTTGGGCGAGGCCAAGCTGCGGCAACGCCAAGCAGGCTGTGCCCGCGGCAAAGAGTAAGGCTAGCAATCGGTTGCTTTTAATCACTTTTTGTCTCCTGACGGATGGCGCCTTTAGCTGCGCTCTTTTGTCATGTTGCGTTATGTGAACGGCGGCTGTCTATTCACTAACAGCCACCGTCGGATCATTCTAACCGTTTGTTTCAGTCGCTTGAGTTAGGGCTGACCAAATGATGAGATTGATCGTTTTACGTAAGAAACTTTTTTGTATGTTATGCAAATAATCACATAAGTACTTGTTTGCAAAACAATAAAATCAAAAGTTTGCATCGCTAACGGCGGGCAAACTCTATAAGTTGCTCGTACTCGCCGGTGTCGGCAGAACGCAAGGCCTGGAGATACTGTTGACGTAGCTCACTGCCTACCAACGACGAATTGGCGCCCCACGAGAACCGCTTTCGTCCCAAACGCACAGCGAGAGTGTCAGCAAGTAATCGCGCATGGCGACCGTTACCGTTCGGAAACGGGTGGATCCATACTAGTTGGTGGTGAAACCGCACGGCGAGCTCGTCGGCTGCGAATATTGCATGGCTGATCTGAGACTGCGTTTATCGGCGTCGCCCCAACGGCATAGGTGAACTTCATGCGCGCTGAGCTCTTACCAAAGATTTCGGCGTGGGCCGTCGAGGATCTCAGTTGTTAACAGCTCTAACTGAATCGCATTGAACTCTGGGTTGACCGACTGATCCTCAAGGGACATTGAATGCGCGACAGGCTGAATACGCTCTTGTGCAAGGTGCATTGCACGGCGCTTGATCATCTGCTGTAACGACACCTTGGGCACCAGTGCATAACGAAGTTCACAATCTAAAGCCGCAGCCATTTTTTTGAGCGAGGCCAAAGTGATGGTTTCATTAGCCTCTGCCTGCTCAAGCTTGTGCACGCCAGCGGGGCTCATACCCAAACGATTCGCGAAGGCAACTGCCGTCATCCCTAGCGCATCTCTGATCGCACGCGTCCATCCCCTCGCAGGCGGCGGATTCAAAGGCCGTTGCTGCCAAGGCGTGAGCGTGGAGTCCATTTGCTGCAATTGAAGGTTTTGAAAACGTCGATTCATAAATCACCTATAAGTTTCTTATTTTTTAAATAATATAACCTATCAGTAATAAAATAACAACAAATAATAACTTATGAGTTTATTTTTAATGTTGTTAGTCAAAATGACACCGCCGCTGAGGCTAAGGCTCAGCAACGACAAAACAATGAGAGTTAGTTCACGCCAGCCGCGTGTGCCTGTTCATCTGCGTGGTACGACGACCTGACCATCGCGCCTACTGCCGCGTGGTTAAAGCCCATGGCATAGGCTTCGCGTTCGAACATTTTGAAGGTATCAGGGTGCACATAGCGCAATACCGGCAAATGGTGCTGCGAAGGTTGCAGGTACTGCCCGATCGTCAGCATCTCAACGTCGTGAGCACGCATGTCGCGCATCACTTGCAGGATTTCGTCGTCGGTTTCGCCCAAACCAAGCATTAAACCGGATTTGGTCGGCGTGTTTGGATGGCGTTTTTTAAACTCTCGTAAGAGCTTGAGAGAATGCAGATAGTCTGAACCGGGGCGCGCCTGCTTGTACAAACGTGGCACAGTCTCAAGGTTGTGATTCATCACATCGGGCGGGCCGCCATCTAAAATTTCAAGCGCGCGGTCAAGCCGTCCCCTGAAATCAGGCACCAAGACTTCGATTCGGGTAGCGGGTGATAACTCGCGTACTTTTTGAATGCATTCAACAAAATGCGCGGCACCACCATCGCGTAAATCGTCGCGATCAACCGAGGTAATCACCACATAGGTCAATTTAAGTGCAGCAATCGTGCGCGCCAGATTGATCGGCTCATCGACATCAAGCGGATCAGGTCGGCCATGGCCCACGTCACAAAACGGGCAACGACGGGTGCACTTATCACCCATGATCATAAAGGTGGCTGTGCCTTTACCAAAGCACTCGCCAATGTTGGGGCACGAGGCCTCTTCGCACACCGTATGCAGATTGTGCTCGCGCAAAATTCGCTTGATGTCATAAAACCGTGAGCCCGCGGGCGCGGCTTTGACGCGAATCCATTCAGGCTTTTTCAGGCGTTCAGCCGCAACCACCTTAATGGGGATGCGTGAAACTTTGTCTTGTGCCTTCTGTTTCTGCGTTGCGTCGTACGTCACGGCGGTTTCCTAAGCGTTAAGACTGCATTTTAACTGCTCAACGTCGCTTTCTAGCACTTAACCTTGAGCTCAGCAGCCCTTTGGCTGTCTGCCTTGAGCCCAAACCGACAGATTTAACCCCGTTCAAGCCCATGCGCGCCCGTCAATTCTGACGGTCTTACATCTGTAAGCCGCAACGTTTGGTGATTTGCTCGGCCAAAGTTTGCGCGACCTCATCCCACGAGGCCTGAACCCCACAACTTGCCATGCTGACGGTCTGCAAACCCGCGTAGCCACAAGGGTTGATACCTTCAAAGGGGGCCAAATCCAGATCAAGATTCAAAGCCAAGCCGTGATAAGTGCAACCCTGCTTCACCTTGATCCCAAGGGCTGCGATTTTGGCTAAATCGTACTTACCTGGGACATACACGCCAGGGGCACCTGGCTTGCGGCAGGCTTGATCGATTCCGTAAAGCGCCAGCGTGGCGATGAGCGCCTCTTCAAGTTCGAACACCAGTTGCTTGATGTAGCGCCCCGAGCGCTTTAAATCAGCCAACACATAGGCCATGATCTGACCTGGACCGTGATAGGTAATCTGGCCGCCGCGGTCAGTGTTGATGACGGGGATATTGCCTGGATTGAGCAAGTGCTCAGGTTTGCCTGCTTGGCCTTGGGTGTACACCGGCAAATGCTCAACTAACCAGATTTCGTCTGGGGTTATGGCAGTACGATTATTGGTGAACTCTTGCATGGCTGCCCAAACCGTTTGATATTCGGTTGGTCGCGGCCAAGAGTGGATCACAACACCACCGGTTGTCGATCCAGCCTTGAAGCTTGATACAGAGCCGCAAGTGCAACACTTGCTGGCCATGGCGCCATGCGTGAGACAGGCGCTGACGGTTTCACTACAGCACCACCGACACCGCGGGATGCGCATGCAGCGCACGATACAACCCGTCAAGCTGAGGGCGCGAGGTGGCGCGTACCGTAAACGTTAAGCCCAAATAATTACCCGCCTTACTGGGGCGGCTCTCGATGGTTGCGGGATTAAAGTTTGGATCGAACTCAAGCACGATCGCCGTCAACGCTTCGACCAAATCAGGTACGGCCTTACCCATCACCTTGATCGGAAAATCCGAAGGATATTCAATCAGCGATTCTTCTTCAGACTGTGAGGTGTTCATGTATCAGGCCAATGCAGCAATACGCGCGTCGTAGGCTGCGCGCAGCCGTTGATACACGGCACCTGGCTTACCCTGCCCCACAGGCTTACCGTCAAGCTCAACAATCGGCAACACTTCGCGAGTTGCTGACGACATCATCAGTTCGTCAGCATTGTTCACCTCGTCTTGCGTGACCACGCGCAACTCAAACGGGATCCCCATCTCGGTCGTGAGTTCTTGCAGCAAACCGTAACGAATCCCTTCAAGCACCAAATTATCTTTTAACGGAGCAATCAACTTGCCGCCTTTGGCCACCCAAATATTGCACGAAGCACCTTCAGTCAGATTGCCGTTGCGAAACTGAATCACTTCATCAACACCTGCATTAACTGCCGCTTGTTTGGCCAGCACGTTACCCAATAACGATACCGATTTGATATCGCAATGCAACCAACGCTCGTCAGGGATGCTCACTGCACGCAAACCTTTTTCTCGTACAGCGGCTGTGGGTGGTGTCATGGGCGCCACCATGCCAAACACTGTAGGCGTCACGGCAGGCACTGGATAAGCGTGATCGCGTTTGGCTACGCCGCGCGTAATTTGCAAATACACCATGCAGGTTTTTTCAGTCGAGCGGCTGAGTAAATCTTTGACGAGGGCTTCCCACTGGACGAGTGTCATGGGTTGTTGAATATCGATTTTTTTCAAGCTGCGCTCTAAGCGCGCCAGATGCTCCTTCATCCGAAAGAGTTTGCCGTGATACACCGGCACCACTTCGTAGATACCATCGCCAAAGATAAAACCACGATCAAGAACCGAGACTTTGGCTTCAGACAAGGGTCCGAAGGTACCGTTCAAATACACAATCGGATCACCAGAGACGCCTTGAATCAACATGTTCTGAACCATTTCACTATTCCTGTTCGTAATTTTTATGCTGCTTGTGCAACAAACATTTTCAATCTGCGTTCACACCGAACGCCTTTTATCTAAACCACAATCTAATCGAATCAGACCAGCGCCCAACTACGCCCGCACGTTCAACCGGGTCAATGACCTCAAGCGGCTCAGTACGCAACAATTTGTCGTCAAGCATCAGGCTCAAGGTACCAACTTTTTGACCTTGCGCGAGCGGTGCAAATAACGGGTCTGGGCGCTTAGCCACTGGCTTAATATCGCCAGCCTTGCCACGCGGCACGGTGACCCACAGTGGTTCAGCGACACCGAGTTTCGTGTTCTCTGTTTTGCCTTGCCACACACGCGATTCGACAGCAGCCTGTGCCTTGTCAAAAATTTTGATGGTTTCAAAATTTTGGAACGTCCAGTTCAAAAGCTTGAGGCTCTCTTCGGCACGCGTAGCCTGACTATCTGAACCAACCAGCACCGTGATCACGCGACGATCGCCTCGTTTGGCCGTTGCCACCAGACAATAGCCTGCGCCGTCAGTGTGGCCTGTTTTCATGCCATCCACAGAAGGATCGGCCCACAACAAACGGTTACGGTTGGGTTGTTTGATCTTGTTGTACGTGAACTCGCGCATTGAGTAATACGGAAAGTATTCAGGGTGATCGTTAATCATGCGACGCGCCAACACAGCCAGATCGCGGACTGTGCTGAAGTGTTGTGGGTCGGGTAGGCCGCCCGCGTTCACAAAGTTTGTGTTTGTCATGCCAAGGCGTAGAGCCTCTTCGTTCATGAGCGTCACAAACGAGCTCTCAGTGCCCGAGATCGCCTCAGCTAACGCCACCGAGGCATCGTTACCAGATTGAATAATCACGCCCTTGATCAACTCATCGATCGTGACAGGTTTGCGCGGTTCGATAAACATACGCGAGCCGCGGGTTTTCCAGGCCGCTTGAGACACGTTGGCTTGTTGCTCGAGCGTTAAACGTTTTTCTTTAAGCGCCGAGAACGCCAGATACGCCGTCATGATTTTAGTGAGTGACGCCGGTTCAATTTTTTGTTCAGCGTTAGATGACGCAACGACTTGGCCACTGGTCACATCAACCGTGATCCAAGCCTTCGCGGCGATCGCGGGCGCAGGCACACTAGAGAGTTCACCGACTTGAATCGGAGAAAGCGCGGGTGGGGTCGTGGCAGATATCGCTGCAGCAGAAGGCGCTGCGGGCTTGGGCTCAGACTTAGCGGCCTTGGGATCAGCCTTAGGGTCGCCCTTTGACTTGGCCTTTGGATCAGGCTTGGCGTCCGCTTTAGGGTCAGGCTTGGCATCAACTTTAGGATCAGCCTTGACCTCGGCTGAGGAGCCGGTTTTGGTCGTTGCGCTTGTTGCTGACTGAGCGAACGCAGCACGGGGTGTGTAAAGCGTTGCTGCGCTCAGCAAAATCACCGCGGCGATCGAAACAAAACGTGCAAGAGGTTGCACCGCAGAAATCACTGGTTTGATCATCGAAAAGTCGCCGCCAAGTAAAGGTCTCATTATAGGCAATCCACTATCGTCTGTGGCGTTTCTAAACAACTCGAAACAGGTTAAAGGGCTTGCAAACGCGTTTGTACTAACTGACGCAAAATTAAAAGCTTGCCGTGAAAAAAGTGCCCCGCCTCAGGGATCACGACAACAGGCATACCCAAGGGGCGCGCCCAATCCATCACCTCAGACAAAGGTACAACTTCATCCACTTCGCCGTGAATCACCAACGCATCGTCAGGGGCTTTGACCTCACTGTGACGAAACCGCAGAGCGGCCGAGCCAGTCAACACCACGATATTGGGTAAGTTTTTACCCAAGCCATCCCACTTGGCATACAGCTGGACTGCAATTGAGGTGCCAAACGAAAAACCACCTAGCACCCAAGGCATGGCTGCAATCTCTGGATAGCGCACCCGAAACTGCTCAACCAAAGCCGCCATATCCAGCAGCTCGCCTTTGCCGTGATCAAAGGTGCCGCCCGAGCTGCCAATGCCACGAAAGTTAGGGCGTATTGCCAACAAGCCGTGCTGAACACAGGCACGCGCAATCGTGGTCACCACTTTATTGTCTCGGGTACCGCCTTGTGAGGGGTTGGGGTGTAACACCAGTGCCCAGCCAGTGGGGGCTCCTTCGGGCCAATCTAACGCACAATCAATCACACCGGCTAAGCCGTCAAAGGTCGTCGTTTCAGTATAAGCAGGCATGATCAATCATCAACTTTCTGTTAATAGTCACTCAACATCAAACACTCGGCACGTATCGTGTATTACCGCTTGAGCTGTACAGTCAACCATTGTGCCACTTGTTCAGCCGCCTGTTCAGTCGCCTCTCTAAGGGCTTGCGCCCCGCCCAAGGCATCTTGCGTGGGGGCCGGAACCTTAATATCCAACAACTTCTGGTCAATCACTTTGGTGCCCTTGACCAAAATTGCCTGTAGCGTCAATTGCCCAACGCTCGAGCTGCCATCCGCAGTAAAGGTTTGCTCAAAGCGCTGCAAATTTAACCAGACTTGGGGTACGTCGCCTACCGCATTCTGTTGCAGCACGGGCCCCTGCAAAGACAAGCGGTCAACCACACGTTGTGTCACAAGACGCACAGGTGGCGCCACCCACTGATAGGTCGTATACGCCTGCGGCTGACCGGCGTCTCCGATTCGCCAAATCACCGCCGGTTCAGTCAGCAGTGACGCCGCCGAGCCCGCAGGCACGGCGATAGGAGGATGTCGCACCGCAGTGACTGGACTCACTTTCGAGTCAACATAACCCGCACCTAAATCAAGTTGCTGAGGGGCTGAGCCGCTACGCCCCGTGCCACAACCCGTTAGCAAAACAAGCAGCAAAGATGCCATTGCAACCAACGCGCCTTGTCGCCAAGTCGTTGGGGATCTCAGCGCTCTGACCAACTGGCTGCCCGCTCGATGCTCTGAGGGAAAAGGAGCTCGCGTGGTTAGAGTGCTGGACAACCAAGTCGGCTCGGCAAGGGGTGCTTGCGGGCGACAAACAGAAAAAATAGGCTGCATGAGCGCAAATCCTTAAACTAGATGAACACGT
>CALCPT010000109.1 GCA_937897265.1 uncultured Alcaligenaceae bacterium | reverse complement strand
ACCAATCGAGCGCCGCAACCGCCACTTCGCACCGAGCGGGCCCAGTTACTTGCACGTTTGGCTGAAGACAAGACCTACGATCTTGCCATTATCGGAGGTGGTGCCACGGGCTTAGGCCTGGCGCTGGATGCAGCCTCGCGGGGCTATTCGGTCGTACTGATTGATGCGACCGACTTTGCAAAAGGCACTTCGTCGCGTTCAACCAAATTAGTTCACGGCGGTGTGCGCTATCTTGCTCAAGGCAACGTGTCGTTGGTATACGAAGCGTTGCACGAGCGTACAACCCTATTGCATAACGCTAAGCACCTGGCGCAACCGCTTGCTTTTATTTTGCCTTGCTACAAGTTTTGGGAACTCCCGTTCTACGGCATTGGTTTGCTTTTATATGACGCACTCTCAGGGCGGCGCAGCTTGGGGCACACTCGCTTTTGGGGTGCGAAAGAGACTCTCAAAAACGTACCAAATCTACACACTGAGGGATTGAAGGGCTCAGTCAAATATTGGGATGGTCAATTTGACGATGCGCGCCTCGCACTCGCTCTGGCACGCACAAGTGCGCAACGCGGTGCCTTACTGATTAACTATTGCAATGCGCTCGAACTCACTCACGAGAATGGTCAAATCACGGGTTTGCTGGCACAAGACCAAGACACGCAACAAACCTATCCAATCAAAGCGACCTGCGTCGTCAATGCGGCAGGGGTCTGGGTCGATTCACTACGCGCAAAGGATGAGGCCGCTGCGGGCGCCAAAAGTATCGATATGGTCGCACCAAGCCAAGGTGTGCACGTCGTGGTTGATCGTGAGTTTTTAGCAGGCGAACACGCAATCATTGTGCCGCACACATCAGATGGGCGCGTACTGTTTGCCGTGCCGTGGCTAGGCAAAGTCATTATCGGCACCACTGACACGCCACGCCACGATTTAAGCCGCGAGCCTGACCCCTATGCAGAAGAACTCGAATTTATTTTGCGTGAGTCGGCTCGTTACCTGACGCGAGCGCCCACACGCGCAGATATAAAAAGTATCTGGGTCGGGCTGCGGCCTTTGGTGAAACCGCCAAAAGATGAACACGGCAACACCAAAGCCATCAGCCGCGAGCACACCGTACTGATCAGCAAAAGCAAAATGGTGACGGTCACGGGCGGAAAATGGACCACCTATCGCGCGATGGCACAAGACGTGTTGCAGCACTGCGTTGACGCCAAACTTTTGCCCGCGCGCAAAGCCTGCGTCACCGCCGACTTACCGTTAGTCGGTGCACAAACTGGTCGCAAAGTCGATCACCCCATGTACGAACCGCCAGGAATAAAGGCTTATGGCGATGAATCAGATTTTGTCGCTCAGCTACCAGGGGCCGAACGCGCCTTAGGGGGCGGCCTCAGTGAAGCGATGGTTCGCTTTGCCGTGCGTTATGAATACGCACGTACCGTCGAAGACGTACTTGCCAGACGCTCGCGGTTACTATTTTTGGATGCGAAACTTGCACATTCGATGGCTGAAAGTGTGGGCCAAATCATAGCGAGCGAAATCACCGACGGCGATCCTGGCGTGCAGGCCTTTCAGACACTAGCACTACACTACCTTGCCCTGCCTGCCGAGCGCTAACTAGCTTTACGACTCAGAGGGCAAAGGTCTGGCCTAAGCCGTTTCGCTTAGGATCTTGCTGCTAACCGCTCGCCGCATCTTCAAGTATCAAATCTGCACCACGCTCTGCCACCATCATCACTGCCGCCTGCGTATTGCCAGACACCATCGCCCTAAACACCGACGCGTCGACCACGCGTAAGCCACGCAAGCCTTTAAAACGCAGGCGAGTGTCGACCACCGCCTCATCATCCGACCCCATGCGACAGGTGGCAATCGGGTGATACGTTGTCTGGCCGTTGTCGCGCGCGAAATGCAACCACTGCTCGTCGGTTAACACGGCAGCGCCTGGGCTCATTTCAGACTCAATATAATTGGCCAACGCCGGGCGCTCAAAAATCCGTCGAGCAATTTTCATACCCTCGATCAGGGCTCGCTGATCTTCCTCATTGGCTAAAAAGTTAGGTCGAATCGCAGGCCCCACCAGCGGATCCTTAGACTGGATATGAATACTGCCTTGCGAAGTTGGGCGTAAGCCCGACACAGCCATAGTCATCCCAGGAAAATTATCCAATTTACGAATGGCAGCATTGGCGTAGGTCGCATGCATGAAAAAATATTGCACATCGGGTGTTGGCAATGCAGAACGTGTTTTCACAAAACCATGGGCCAAACCAGTACCTAGCGACAAAATTCCTTTACGAGTCGCAAAATATTGCAATACTGCAAGACCCACACGCCAGCCTTGCGCCAGCTCGTTGAGCGTCTGCGTATTTTTGACACGCCAGTTCATGCGCGTTGCGTAGTGATCGATATAGTTTTCACCTACACGTTTGGCCGCATGCACGACCGGGATATCAAAGCGCTTTAGAACGGCTGGGTCACCAATGCCTGACAACTCTAAAATCTGAGGCGTTTGCACCGCGCCGGCAGACATAATGACCTCACGCGCAGCACGCACAGTAAAGACTTCACCTTTTTGTTGATAGGTGACCCCAGTGCACACCCCTGCCTCAACGTTAACTTTCGTCACGTGGGCACGCGTATGCACCGTAAGATTTTTTCTGTGTCGAACAGGCTTTAAATAGCCGTCGTAGGCGCTCCAGCGACGGCCATTTTTTTGCTCGACTTGGTAGTAGCCAAAGCCCTCTTGCCCTTTACCGTTGTAGTCTTCATTGAGAGGTTGGCCATCTTGAACTGCAGCCTGCAGCAATGCATCGACCAAGGGATAGCGTTCTGTCACCTGATGAATATGCATCGGGCCACTTTTACCGCGTTGCGCATCTCCCTTTAAGTAGGTTTCAAGCCTGGCAAAGTAAGGCATCAGCTCTTTAGAGGACCAACCCGTGGCCCCCAAGTCTGACCAGTGATCGTAATCTTCGCGTTGGCCGTGCACATAGATCATGCCGTTGATCAGACTCGAACCACCTAACCCCTTGCCGCGCGGGATCGCAATCGTGCGATCGTAGGTATTCTTTTCAGGCTGGGTCTCAAAACGCCAGTTGTAGGCGGGATCATTGAGCAACTTAGTAAAGCCGGCTGGGATATTGATCCATATACTTTTGGGCTCGCCCCCAGCTTCTAACATCAGCACGGTATGGCGTCCGTCTGCGGTCAAGCGATTGGCCAGAATACAAGCAGCCGTACCGCCCCCAACGATCACATAATCGTAGGTTTGCATTATTTTGCCCCCATAAAATCAGCCATCAACTCAATTTGGCACGCAAGCATGGGGGCCCCATACTGAATACGGCAGCCTTTAGCCTGTGCAGCGGCGAGCAGCGGCGTCAGCACAGGCGCCATGATGATCTCGGCCACCGTTTGTTCTGCGTTCAATAGATGTGCATCTAGCGGTAAAGGATCTGCGCTCGCCATTCCCAAAGAGGTTGCATTCACGACTAAGTCGTAGCCTTGTGGATCACGGGTACCAAGCACGAGTTCAGTCTGCGGATAGACCGGACTCAAGCGCGCAAACATGGCGCGTACTTTATCGGCCGAGCGGTTATACACCGCCAACTTTTTGGCGCCCGCCTCAGCCAGTGCGAAGGCGATGGCGTTCGCCGCCCCGCCCGCCCCTGCCAGCAAGATTTTTTTACCTTTCGGTTCAATGCCGTGCAGCCTTAAGCCCGCCACAAAACCACGGCCATCTAAAATATCGCCGAACAAGCGGCCATCGGGGTCACGCCGCACAATATTGACAGCACCCACCGTGCGCGCGGCAGAGGTAATCTCATCACACAGCACACCAATCGTCGTCTTGTGCGGTACTGTCACTACCATGCCGCCAAAGTTTTGAATGCCTCGCAAGGCTTGCGTAAAGGCCGGTAAGTCTTTAGGCGCAACATGCATGGGCATTAGCACACCATCAATGCCGCGCTCGTCAAACACTTTACGCATCATTTCAGGCGCTTTCACCTGCCCGATCGGATCGGCCACAATGCCGTAAAGTTTGGTCTTGCCACTGACGTCGATCATGTATTTCTCTTTTATTTTTTGAGGGTCTTCAAAGGCAGCCCTGCCAATCTTTTCCTGCACTATCATACAGTTTACAGTTGCCCGTATAGCCGAGTCCTAGTAACTTGTTGGCTGCGGGCGTCCAAAGCCGATCTAAACAGGCAGCCTGGTCGCCTTGCAACGCAAGTACCGCTTTACCCCGTCTCGCGCTAAACGCTGACGTTTATTGAGAGGTACATAGATGAGCCGTCTTGTCACGCTATCGAGCAAAGTTTTTTTGCTGCTTGCCCTTCTCTTCACCGGCCTAGCGCACTCAAACCCCATCCACCATCACTACTTCACCTCCTCAGACGGTGTGCGCCTGCATTATCTTGAAGCAGGTAAAGGTGAACAAACGTTGGTCTTTATCCCAGGCTGGGTGATGCCCGCCGCCGTGTTCGAACAACAGCTACTCGCGCTTTCGAATCAATTCAGAGTTTTAGCCTTTGATCCGCGCTCACAAGGGCTCTCTGCGCTCACAACCCTATCGCACGCGCCTCAAAGACGGATGCGCGATCTGGACGAGTTTTTAAAAACCGCTAAAGTCAAAAATTTTATTTTGGCCGGCTGGTCACTTGGCGTACTTGAATCGCTAGACTACCTCGCCAACTATAAACCTAAGGGGTTGCGCGGCCTTATCCTGATTGATAACTCTGTGGGTGAGGGTCGTCCTCCGGGCGCTCGCTCATCGAATTTTCAGCAAACCATGAACGATCCGAAAAAGCGCGAGGCTTATCTACGTGCCTTTTGTAAAGATATCTATCGCGAACCCCCACCACCGTTAGTCGCCCAAGCGGTGCTCGATTCGGCCATGCGCGTACCACCCAACATTGCCATTCAGTTGATGAATCAACCGTACCCACGAGAATATTGGCGTGAAACGCTTGAAAAACAAAACGTACCGGTGCTTTATATCGCACGACCCTGGTTGAAAGAACAAGGCGCGGCTTTGCTTGCCAAACGCCCGCCTGATCTCATCACCGTCAACATCATGGAAAAACCCGGACACGCTTTATTTGTAGACGACCCAAAAGGGTTTAATGACGCCACCCGCAGCTTTAGCGTGGTCGCCTTTGCACGCAAGAATTAGGCAAGCAATACCTTGGATATTTGACCCAAGCCACACGCTATGCCGCAAGGCGAGCCGTTGTGCTTACTCTGCGCGTCGCACGATTTGCACGCTACGACGTTCGGTCGTTTTGTTGTAGCTAAACGCAAACGGCAAGGGCTTGACGCTTTTAGAATCTCTATAGGCTTGAGCGAGCGACTCTTGCTTTTTACGATTGAACAACTCGTGTGGATACAAAAAACCACCATACAACGCCACTGGACCAATCTGCGACAAGTAGGTGTAGTTCAAGCCCGTTTCGTCTTGAACAACCATTTTTGCATTTGCGACCAAGATATCGCGCAAAACTGAAAAATACGTTTCTTGCAGCAGATGCGAGGCGGCTTTGAGCAACACGGGATTGCGCGACTCACGCTCAAGCCACGCGCGCATCGGCTCGGTTTGGCTCAGGTGCGAATCAGACAGATCAAGGCTGACATAGTCGAGCATCACAGGCTTACCGCCTTTGCTCATCACGAGCCGCACCGATTTCCAGTCACCCGTTGTTTGAATGAACTGACCACTTTTAGGGTCAAGCGCAATTGGATAGACGTCATTGACGTCATAGCCCATGTACAACGCAAACGTAATCAAAATCGTTGTCACACCAATTTGCGCGTGCTTGTCGCGTAAATCTTCGTTTAAATCATCTGTACGAAAAAATGCCAAGCGACTAAATTTCATCCATTCGCGTAAAAATTTTGCCTGAAAATTTTGCGCACGTGTACCCGACATATTGCTTAAGGCTGCGGGCTCACCTGCGGCCTGCATGGCTACCATCACAAAACGACTGGCTTGCGGAAACAAGTGCGCTGCGGTGACAAAATCTGGGCCAGAAAACGGGTAAAACAGGGTTGTTCCTGCGGGTTGATTGATCTCGGTATGCGCCCACTCTGACATAGCGCGGCCCATGTTCTGTTGATAGAACTGCCAAGCCCCGTCGGCCTGAACCAAGTTCGCCCCTTGCAAAAAAGGAAAAGGAGGGTTGGCTTGCGCTCCTGTGGGGAGATACTTACCTTGCACATCGTTTGCGAGCACAGGCTGCACAGCAGTGAGGGTGGCGCTACTTAGCACAACTCCAAAGACAACACGTTTGAGCGACAAAAGAATCAAAGACAGCATCGAACACCTCAAGGTCAAAAACAGCAGTCGGTATTAAACCGATTTTTTAGGTGGATTAGCCAGCACAATTCCCAACACAATCAACACCAATCCAACCACATGATAAAGCTCGGGAAACTCGCCCAGCAACATCACAGACATTAACGCTGCGAATACCGGCGTGAGATTCAAAAAAAACATCGGCAATTGCGAGCCTGTGCGCAAAACCGCTTGCTGATAGCAAAGGTAGGCGAGTAGCGCGGGGCCCAAAGCGACATAGACGATCATGCCGTAAATCTTTGGCGACCATTCGATCGCAGCGTAACTGCCCCAATACAACTCTGCCAGCACCATAGGCACGGCAAACAATAACCCCCAGACCATCTGCATCGTCAAGACGCTGTAGCCAGACATTTCAGCGGGTCGGCTACGCAGTAACCAGGTGTACAACGCCCACAGGGCGATGGCAAGCAACATAAACAAATCACCCGGCACAAACGAAATCCGAGCGGCGTTCAGCACATCACCTCGGATCAGCACCCAAGCTACGCCCAGCATCGATACGACAGCCCCAACGGTGGCCGCGCGGCTGATGGGCGCCTGAAAGAATGATCGCCCCATCAGAAGCGTAAAAATTGGACCCGCAGCGGTGATTAACGCAATATTGATCGGGCTAGACGTTGTGAGCGCCAGATATTGCAAGGCGTTGTAGGTAGTCGTACTCAAAAACCCAGTGGCCGCAAGAATTACCCAAGATTTTCGGGCGATCGGCCAGTCTTGCTTTAAACGTTGCCATACAAAAGGCAACAACACCAGAAGCGCAACCACCCAGCGTAAGAAGTTTAAGGTAATCGGGGGAATCGCCCCAGCGGCCATCCGACCCACAATGGCGTTACTAGCCCACATCAGGGGCGGTACAACCAAAAACAACAAGGTAATGGGGCGCATCGGGGCAGAGAAAATGGGTGAGCCGGGCCGCCAGACTGCATACGGCACAACAACAGGAGAGAATTTCAACTGAATTTAGTTTAACGGAATATGCAGCAATCCTTTGCAGCATGAAGGGCCACAAGGTCGATCTCAACGACTTGGGTGCACCAGACGAAGGCCTATATCAGCCTGCGACCCACTCAGCCCGGTCCTGCATCATCAACGATTTCCCAGGCCGTACGGTAGCCACCAATGTGCTTCATGTAAGCGAGTACGTCCGCGAAAAACGAATTTGAGGCGAGCGTCGAAGAGTCGCCAACCAGTAGCAACTTACGTCGGGCGCGGGTCATTCCAACGTTCATGCGACGGATGTCCGCAAGAAAACCAATTTCGCCTTGGTGATTGCTGCGCGTCAGTGAAATCGCAATGATGTCGCGCTCTTGGCCCTGAAACGAATCGACAGTGCCCACGCTCAGCACGCGGAGTTGCAGTAGGTTGTTGAGGTCTTCGATTTGCTCGATGGCGTCCTTCAAATAGTTGATTTGAGCGCGGTAAGGCGCAATCACGCCAATGGTGAGCGGATTTTGCGCGTGGTTGGCCTGATCGTAAGATTCCAAGAGCTGGGCGAGGCGCTTCAGCAGTAAATCCGCTTCTTCGGGGTTAGCCGTAGAGCGGCTTTCGGCAAGGGTGAACTCAAGGAAGCCGCAGCCGGCCGTATCGAGGAATTCGACAGGCAGGTCATGCACAAAACTCGGGTCGTAAGCCCCCAGGTCGGCGTGGCGCACGGTATGGTGCGCCTCTAATTGACCGCCGTAAAACTGTTCAGAGCTGAATCCCATGATTTGCTCGTGCATGCGATACTGAACTGTCAGCATGAGAGCGGTGGCTGGCTGCCGCTTAATGCACTTTTCAAATAAAGTCTCGCGTAAGCCCTCGCGGGCCGCCTGTTCGCTTTTGACAGTGGGTGGCAGTTGATGATGATCGCCAGCCAGAATCACGCGTGTGCCCTTGGCAATCGGAATCCAGCAGCCAGCTTCCAAGGCCTGGGCGGCTTCGTCGATAAAGACGGTCTCAAAGATCAGGTGCCGAATGTTACGGTTGCTAGCGCCAACGAGTGTGCCGGTGATGACCTGCACCGACTCGAGTACGTCCTCGACGATAAAACGCTCTAAATTGTCGGCCGCCTGAGACAGCATTCGCGCCTCTTCCCTCAGCAACCGGCGCTGCTGCCGCTCTTCGAAACCAAAATCGCGGATGTATTCGTTGGCAGTTTGGCGTTGCTGCTCGGCGGTTTGGCGCATCGCGCGCATCTCGCTGTAACTAGAATGCGCTATCACACGGGCATCTAAGGTGTGCTCAAGCAGCAGGTCTGAGACGCGGCAAGGATTGCCCAGACGAATCACGTTGACACCGCGCTCGGCCAGCTTTTCGGTGAGCAGATCGACAGCCGTATTCGAGGGTGCACACACCAATACACGCCGTTCGCGCCGCGTGGTTTCTAGGATGGCCTGCACTAGGGTAGTGGTTTTGCCAGTGCCGGGCGGACCATGGATGATGGCCACGTCTTGAGCCGCGATCACGAGGCGTACGGCCGCTAGCTGCGAGTCGTTGAGTGGACTGGGGTAAAACAGGTCGTCGGCGTGATGCCCGCGAAACCTCGCCTGTAGGGCGCCGAGTAAAACGTCGCGCAATTCGGCTAACCGGTTTCCATGGGCGTAAATCACTTCATCAAGAGCGTTGTCCATCTCGCGGTAGCTCACCTCGTCGAAAGTGAGATCAACGCCTAGTTTGTAACCGTCAAATACCCAGTCGGGCAGCTCTTCTTTGGTTGTGGCCAGCAGTAACTTATTACGCCGCACGCTGGTAATGACTCCATTGAGCACGGGTCGGTCGGTCGCCACGTGGGGCGGCGCATTGCTAAAAAGCGAAGCATTTTTGCCCACCTGAAACAGGTGCAGGCCCTGCTCACCGGCTGGGCGCTCTAGTTCAAGCACCACTTTGCCGCCAAAACCGATTTCTTCGTTGGTGATCGTGATGGGATACCACGTGAAGCCGCGGCGCATGCGCTCTTTTACACTGGCCTTGACATTTTTAAGTTTGAATTGAGCTTGGTCTTCTTTTTGCTCTAGCTGCATGAGTACACGCACGCGGCGCAACTCTTCTTCAATCGCGCAAGGTTCGGTAGGGACGAAGTCGAAGACTGCTGATGGACTAGAAATTTACGTGCTCCGTATGAATGCCTGTAGAAGGATATATGAAAGTTAACCACAACGCGTCGCCCTAGAATCTAGTAATCAACTGAAATCACTTGAAACAGATGTCAGACGCCGAGGCCTAGATTTTTATATCAGTCCACCTAGAATATGAATTGTGAGCAAAGGGGGTACTAATCGTAGTATCCCGGCTCAATGGAGTGGAGCGACCAAAATGAAAAGAATCCTGTTAACGCTGATGGCAACGATCGCTGGGTTTTTGAGTGCAAACGCCGTGATGGCGGGGCCTTCGGTCGGGGTAGTGATTGGCATCCCGCCGATTGTCATTGGCGCCCCAGTGTATCGCCCAGCCCCCGTGTATTACGCACCAGCGCAGGTGGCCTACCCCGTGCAGCAGCCCTATTACGCACCAGCACCGGTGTATGTCGCCCCTGCACCGGTTTATGTCGCTCCGCGGGTGGTGGTGAGGCCCGCACCCGGATACTACGCCCCAGTTGTAGTGGCGCCTGGCTATTATGGCGGCTATCGTGGCAATGGCCATGGTTACGGGCATTACAACCGCGGCTATTACGGTCGGTAAACCCTAAGCCGATCTAAAGTGTCAACTAATCAGCCACCATGGGTTGCTTAAGCTGCGCTGAGTCGCGCCACCCCACCCATGTACGAGCGCAACACCTCGGGTACGACGATACTGCCATCCTCTTGTTGGTAGTTTTCTAAGACAGCCACTAGTGCGCGCCCCACAGCCAAGCCCGAGCCATTTAAGGTGTGCACGAACTCTGTCTTACCCGCTTCATTACGAGTACGCGCTTGCATGCGACGCGACTGAAAAGCCTCGCAGTTTGAAACCGATGAGATCTCACGCCAAGTATTTTGAGCAGGCAACCACACTTCAAGATCATAGGTTTTTGTAGCGCCAAAGCCCATATCACCCGTACACAACAGCATGACGCGATACGGCAATCCAAGCAGTTGCAACACCTTTTCAGCGTGCCCAGCCATTTCTTCAAGCGCCTGGTATGACGCATCGGCCGACACAATCTGTACCATTTCAACTTTATCGAACTGATGCTGGCGGATCAAACCCCGCGTGTCACGCCCGCCACTACCGGCCTCAGAGCGAAAGCACGGGGTATGCGCCGTCAGACGAATTGGCAAGTTGGCCGCCGGCACGATGCTGTCACGCACACTGCTCGTTAAGGTGATCTCTGAGGTTGAGATTAAATACTGCTCTTCACGCGCGATCGCATTGCCTTGCTCGTCGAGTGTCGGTTCGTCACCACCACGCGTGACCCAGAACATGTCGTTTTTAAACTTAGGCAATTGCCCTGTACCAAGCAAGGTTGAAGCGTTCACGATGTAGGGCGTATAGCACTCAGCGTAACCATGCTGCTCAGTTTGCAAGTCGAGCATGAACTGTGCCAACGCTCGGTGCAAGCGCGCCACAGGGCCTTTCATAAAACTGAAGCGTGCACCCGACAGTTTGCCCGCCACATCAAAATCAAGGCCGATTGATTCGCCAAGAGTGACATGATCACGCGGTGTAAAGCCTAAATGCTTTGGATCGCCGGACACCGTATCAGGTACTGGCACCCAACGACGCACCTCGATATTGCCGTCACTATCGGCCCCGAGAGGTACTGAGTCGTGCGGCAGGTTTGGAACTGCTAACAACAGATCTGTCAGTTGCTGCTGAATCTCGGTCAACTCTTGTTCGAGCGCTTTGAGACGCACAGGTATTGCCTGCGACTGAGCCATCACAGCCGACGCATCTTCGCCTCGAGATTTCAATCCACCAATCTGTTTGGCAAGCGCATTGCGCTGGGCTTGCAGGTTTTCAGTTTCAGTCTGTACCGCTTTGCGGCGCGCTTCGAGCGCATTAAACGACTCAAGAGAAAAGGCAAAGCCGCGGCTCGCCAGGCGACGCACAACTGCGTCTAGATCTTTACGCAACAAAGCAGGGTCAAGCATGGTCTTTAGGCTTCAAAGAGCTAATGAAGCCAGTATTGTAAACGCCGCAGCAACCAAGCCACGATACCTAGCGCGCCCACACTTAGCAGCCAGATCAGCGCTAACCACATCCAACGTTTCATCGCTTTCTCTGCAAAATCTAACGGTTTAGCGGGGTAAGTTCCGAAACCTCGGGCACAGCCTAACCGTGATAGTGATGGGTGGGGCCTACCTTGCCACGAAACACCCAGTACGCATAGGCGGTATAAGCCAGAATCATCGGGAGCAACACAACAGCCCCGACCAGTAAAAACTTGAGGCTGTTGTCGGGTGCCGCCGCCTGCCACAGTGTGACCGCTGACGGCACAATGTACGGAAAAAAGCTGATCAACAGCCCCATGTAAGACAGGACAAACAAGCCTTGCACTGACAAAAATGCCATTAAGGGCTTGTCTTGCGAGACACCTTTAAAAAATAGAACCGCGCACACCAACACCAATATCGGCACCGGTGCCACAACGACCATCGCGGGCCAGGCAAACCACTTACGCATAAAGTGCTCATGCAAAAAGGGCGTCCAAAGGCTTACCACCACAATCAATATCAACAGCACGACCCCTAACACGCGCGCAGCGCGAGATGCCTGCTGCGCCACATGGCCTTCGGTTTTAAGCATCAACCACGTGGCCCCTAGTAGTGCGTAGCCCACGACAAGAGCAAGGCCGGTGAGCAAGCTAAAAGGCGACAACCAATCCCACCAACCACCAGCATAGGCACGCCCGACAACCGGGATCCCCTGAACAAGCGCCCCCATGGCCACACCTTGTGCAAAGGCGGCAACGGTTGAACCACCAGCAAAAGCAAGATCCCAAAACCATTGGTTATTGCGACTTTTAAAGCGAAACTCAAAGGCTACCCCTCTGAACACTAGCGCCAAGAGCATCGCCATAAACGGGGCATATAAGGCCGGCATAATGATGGCATAAGCCAGCGGAAACACTGCAAACAAGCCGCCACCGCCCAACACCAACCAGGTCTCGTTGCCATCCCACACGGGTGCAACCGAGTTCATCATCTGATCGCGATGCTCTTGGCCTTTCACCCACGGAAACAAAATACCCACGCCGAGGTCAAAGCCATCTAGCACGATATAGGCCAAGACTGCGAACGCAATCAGGCCCGCCCAAATCAAGGCATAGTCGATCGTCATGGCTGCCCCTTTGCTGTCTCGTTTACAGGCGTCGCGCTCAGCGCCGAAGCGGGCAAAATGCCAGCAGCGCGCGTAGGTTCGTTGGCAGGCAGTTCAGCGTGTGCCACGTCAGGTGCCTGACGCATCAAGCGCAACATGTACACCACACCGGCCCCGAACAGGGCAAAGTACACCACCACAAACGCGATCAGCGAACTGGCCACAGCCGCCGCGTCAATTGGCGAAGCCGAGTCTGCCGTGCGCAAGAGGTTGTAGACGGTATAAGGCTGGCGCCCGACTTCAGTCACAATCCAACCCGCCAACACGGCCACGAAACCAGAGGGTCCCATCCACAAGGCAGCTCGATGCATCCACACGGTATCGTAGAGCTTACCCCGGTGCCGCAGCCAGAGGCTCCAGAGGCCTAGCCCGAGCATCAGCATACCGATCCCCACCATGACTCGAAACGCGTAAAACACGATCCCCATTGGCGGGCGCTCAGACGGTGGCCATTCTTTCATCCCTTGAATCACGCCATCTAACGTATGGGTCAAAATGAGGCTACCAAGATAGGGGATTTCAACCACATAATCCATCCGCTCTTCTTTACTGTTGGGGATACCAAACAAAATAAGCGGCGCACGCGCTTGCGTGTCGTAATGCCCTTCGATCGCAGCGATTTTGCGCGGCTGATGCTCAACGGTATTGAGCCCATGCTGGTCGCCAGCCAAAATTTGCAAGGGTGCGACACACGCCGCCATCCACATCGCCATCGAAAACATCGTTCGTACAGCTGACTGTGAGGCCACATACTCTGGCGTAGCAAGAGTGACCTTTTGCAAGCGGTTTTTCAGCAAGTGAAATGCTGCAACCCCTCCAACAACAAACGCAGTCGTTAGGTAGGCAGCCAACACCATGTGCACTAACCGGTAGGGGAAAGAAGGATTAAAAATCACCTCAAACCAGCTTTCAACCACAAACTGTCCGGCCGCATTCTGACTAAACCCAGCAGGCGTTTGCATCCAGCTGTTCACCGACAAAATCCAGAACGCAGACATGAACGTACCAAGCGCGACCATCGCTGTGGCGAAGCAATGCAAGCGCGGGCCGACGCGCGTGCGTCCAAACAACATGACTCCTAAGAAACCCGCCTCAAGGAAGAAAGCGGACATCACCTCATAGCCCATTAACGGGCCAAGTACTGGGCCCGTTTTATCTGCAAAGACGCTCCAGTTAGTGCCAAACTCATAACTCATCACTAAGCCCGAGACGACTCCCATACCGAAGGCCACTGCGAAGATTTTTTTCCAGTAATTAAATAAATCTAAATAGACAGCCCGACCTGTTGCTAAGTGCAGACCGTTGAGCACCGCGAGATAGCTGGCTAAGCCAATCGAGAACGCCGGAAAAATAATATGAAAACTCACTGTGAACGCAAATTGGATTCGCGCTAACGTATGTGCATCCAGCCATTCCATAATATTCATCCTTTACTTTTTACGGGCTTGCCGGTCGAGCTCACGCAGATGCGCCATTTTTTCAGCGATCTTCGTTTCAAGGCCGCGAGCAACGGGTTGGTACCAAGAGGGGGCAGGGATACCGTCAGGCAGATACGTTTCGCCTGCCGCGTAGGCCTCGGGCTCGTCGTGAGCGTAGCGATAAGCGTGTCCATAACCAAGCTCTTTCATTAGTTTGGTGGGGGCATTGCGCAGGTGCACAGGCACCGGACGGGACTGATCATGTTTTACAAAAGCCATCGCTTGATTGTAGGCGTTGTAACCCGCGTTGCTTTTTGCCGCTACCGCTAAGTAAATAGTAGCCTGTGCAAGCGCCAACTCGCCTTCGGGCGACCCCAGGCGCTCGAAGGTTTGAGCTGCATCATTAGCGATTTGCATGGCGCGCGGATCGGCCAAACCAATATCTTCCCACGCCATCCGTACAATACGTCGCGCCAAGTACTTCGGGTCAGCGCCACCGTCTAGCATGCGCGTCAACCAGTAAAGCGCCGCGTCAGGGTTCGAGCCACGCACCGACTTATGCAAGGCCGAAATCTGATCATAAAAAGTATCACCGCCTTTATCAAAGCGGCGCGCGTTCATACTTAACGCGTTTTGCACCAGCGACGAATCGATGCAAGTTAAATGAGCGTTATGTGCCGCCGTCGCCGCTTGTTCAAGCAAGTTTAAAAAACGACGTGCATCGCCATCGGCATAACCAATCAAGGTATGGATGGCCGCCTCTTCAAAGCTAAGTTCACTCAAGACAGTCTGTTGCGCGCGCAGGAGCAATTCGCGCAGTTCAGTCTCGTTTAGCGACTCAAGCACATAGACTTGCGCGCGCGATAACAGCGCAGAGTTCACCTCAAAGGAGGGGTTTTCAGTAGTCGCCCCAATGAACGTGACAAGACCCGACTCAACAAACGGCAACAAAGCATCTTGTTGCGACTTATTAAATCGATGAATCTCATCAACAAACAACAGCGTGCGCTGCTGATGTTGATCAAGTGTCAGTTGCGCAGACTCCATCGCCGCACGAATCTCTTTGACGCCAGCAAATACCGCAGACAGGGCAATAAAAGCGCAATCAAACGCGTTGGCAGTCAGTCGGGCCAAGGTTGTTTTACCGACGCCTGGCGGCCCCCACAAGATCATCGAATGCGGTCGCCCAGACTCAAAGGCAACACGCAGCGGTTTACCTGGGCCGAGCAGGTGGCGTTGACCGATCACCTCATCAAGCGTGCTCGGGCGCAAGGCCTCGGCAAGCGGTGGCAGAGGAGTCGTTTTGAAAAGATCAGTCATCGCGCATGCTCACTGCATGCGCACAACGTCAGCGCCAGGCGGAGGCACGAACTTGAAGACTTCGACCGACACGACGCCGTCGTAGTGCGCGTCGCGGAGGGCGGCAGCGATGGGTTTGAAATCGACGT
>CALCPT010000108.1 GCA_937897265.1 uncultured Alcaligenaceae bacterium | reverse complement strand
GTTGGGCTTGCCGCGGCACGGCGCTTGCGCCCAGCCCAGCTGATGTCTAAGCCGGCTAAGTCTGCAACCCTGAACGGGCCCATTGCAAAACCAAAGGCCTGGATAGCGCCATCGATTTGTTGGGGGAGCGCACCTTGAACCATCAGTTCGTTGGCGGCAGCACGGTACTGAGCCAACATTCGGTTGCCGATAAAGCCATCACATACGCCTGAAACCACCGCAATCTTTTTAATCTTGCGAGCCATGTCCATACAGGTGGCAAGCACATCGGGCGCGGTCTTGTCGCCACGCACGACCTCAAGCAGTCGCATCACATTGGCAGGGCTAAAGAAATGCAAGCCAATGACGTCTTGTGGGCGTTTGGTGAACAGGGCGATCTGATCGATATTGAGCGCCGAGGTATTTGAGGCCAGAATTGCGCCTTGTTTAACCACGCCATCGAGTGTTTTAAAGACCTGCTCTTTGACTTCCATGTTTTCAAACACCGCTTCGATCACTAGATCGACATCGCTGAAATCTTGATAACTCAGTGTCGGTTGGATCAGAGCCATACAGGCATCAAGCTGAGCTTGTGTGAGCTTGCCCTTTTTCATTGAGGTTTCGTAATTTTTACGAATCGTTGCCAAACCCTTGTCTAACGCTTCTTGTTTGGTCTCGAGCAATACAACAGGCAGGCCCGCGCTGATGAAGTTCATGGAGATGCCACCGCCCATGGTGCCTGCACCAATGACACCAACCTTTTTAATAGGGCGTAAAGCTGTGTCTTCTGGCAAGCCTGGGATTTTTGCGGCGGCGCGCTCTGCAGCAAAGGTATAGCGCAGTGCGTGTGATTCGGGTGACTTGAAGAGTTCAGTAATCAAGCGTCGCTCTTCTGCTAAGCCGTCGTCAAACGAGGCAGATTTGAAGCTGGCGCAGACTGCATCAAAGCAACTGACGGGTGCTGGAAAGCGTTTAGCAGCCGCAACAACTGCTTTTCTTTTTTCGGCCAGCGCCTCGTCGGTGGGGATATCGGGTACTGTGCGATCGCGCACACGCTTGAGCGGTTCGTTTTGAGCGACGACCTTGCGCGCAAAGGCTAGGCCAGCTTGAAGTAAGTCGCCTTCAACGATTTGATCGATTAACAGCGTATCTTAGATCGGAAGAGCACACGTCTGAACTCCAGTCACGCCAATGTATCTCGT
>CALCPT010000107.1 GCA_937897265.1 uncultured Alcaligenaceae bacterium | reverse complement strand
ATTCCGGGTATTGCCCAGAGTGCACCAAAATTAAGTACTGCGTGACAAACTCTAAATCGACCATGCCACCGTGGTCGTGCTTCAGGTCGAACAGAGCGGTTGTGTTCGGATGGCCTGCTGTCATCTTGTCGCGCATCGCGCGCACTTGTTGAGCAAAAGGTTCCGGTGCCCGAGGTCGTTTTAAAATTTCGTGCCTGATTTGCTCGAAGATTGCGCCGACGCGCTGGTTTCCAGCGGCAAAGCGCGCGCGCGTGAGCGCCTGATGCTCCCAGGGCCAAGCTTGATTTTGCTGGTATTGCTTGAAAGACTCGATTGAAGTGGCAAGTAAGCCTGATTCACCATCTGGTCGCAGCCGCAGGTCAATGTCATAGAGTCGGCCTGAGGACGTCATGGTCGCTAGCCACGAGGTCAGTCGTCGGGCAAGTTTTGCATAGAGTTCAGCGGCATCTTCTCTTGGATCATCATATAAATACACAAGATCGAGATCAGAAGAATAGCCGAGCTCTTTGCCGCCCAAGCGCCCGTACGCAATGATGGCCAACTGTGGCTCGGCCTCACCGCCATCAGCATCTGGTGGGCACACCTGAGGCCAAACCCTCACCAATGTCTCTTGCAACAGCATATCAGCCAAGGCTGATAATTGATCGGCTAACCGTTCAACGGTCAGGACTCCTTCAAGATCTTGCGCCAATAATTGAAAACTGATCTGTCGCTGAGTGTCGCGCATCAAATTCATTTGCTGTTCGATATCAAACGAGCCGTCGGGCAAGGTGCAGGCGTCAAGGTCTTCATGCATCGATGCCGCAACGCGACCGATATCCACGGGCTCCATCAAGGTATGCCACGCGATCAGACTATCAAGCACTAAAGGGTGTTGAATCACATATTGAGCAGCCCACGGGCTTGCCGTCATCAAGCGTGCAATACGCGCCATGGTTTCTGGATATTCGGCTAGTAACGCGAGATAAGCGCCACGCTGCGCGACAGTCTCAATTAAATCTAGAAGCCTTAACGCCGCCGTCAACGGTTGCGAGGTGTGTTGAGCTGCGCTCAGCGCCAGAGGCAGCAAGGTGTCGATGCGGTTACGGCTCGTAGTCGAAAGGGCACGAATCCGGTGGCCCTCCAAAAAACTATCGACGCGCGACGCTAAGGCAGCGGCGTCCGCGCCAAAGCCCGCGACACTCGTTTCAAGCGATGAAGTTGGTGAGGAGTGCTCACGCGATTCGCGCTCAGCCTCATTAAAGCCATCGCCTAAGCCGGCAATACGAAACGAGTCGCGAAAGGTGTCGGCGACAAAGAGGCGGTGTTTGGCCAGCGTCTGTTCAAATTCGGGCAACGAGAGACGCAGGGCACTCGCTAGCGCAGCGAGCTGCTCAGGTCGAACTGGCAGTTGGTGCGTTTGTTCGTCTTCGGCGTACTGCAACGCGTGCTCGGTGCGTCGCATAAACACATAGGCTTGCGCTAATTGCTCAGCAGTCGTACTCGGGATCAGTGCCGCACGGACTTGCGCCTCAAGCGCGGCCAGTAAGCCTCGCTGTTGCAAGGCAGGCATGCGTCCGCCTTTGATGAGCTGCACCAATTGCACAACAAATTCAATTTCTCTGATGCCGCCTTCGCCTAACTTGATGTTCAGTTGCGTCTCTAAACCTGGGCGGGTTAAAGATTTTCGTTGCAAATCCAGGCGAATGCGCTCACGTAGCGTGCGCAGAGCAGCCAAGGTACTAAAGTCAAAGTATTTTCGATAGACAAAGGGTTGGCGCAGACTTTCAAATTGCTGTACCTGCGTGGTTGAATCACTGTCATCAAAGGCTCGGGCTGGTATCACCCGCCCTTTGAGCCACGCATAACGTTCCCACTCGCGTCCTTGTGTAAACAGATATTGTTCAAAAGCGTCTAGGCTCCAGGCCAGCGGACCTGAGTCGCCATCTGGACGCAGACGTAAGTCGGTTCTAAAAACCTGCCCGTTGGCGTCAAGCTCTGACAGGACTGGCATCATGCGACGTGTCAAACGACCATAAAACTCGTGATAGCTGAGCGGTCTGGGGCCTTCTGTTTCGCCTTCTTCGTTGTAGAGCATCACCAAGTCAATGTCAGAAGACACGTTGAGCTCGGCTCCCCCGAGTTTTCCCATGCCAATAATCAACATTTCTTGTGGGCGGCCTGTCAGTGCGTCTTTGGGTTGGCCGTGCTGGGCAACCATGTCATGCATGATTGTGCGGTAGGCCTGTTCGATGCAGCGATCTGCTAGGGTGCTCATGGTGCCGACGACTTCATCGAGCGTAGCAAGCCCCGCAAGATCCCGAACCATCAGTAAAAAAAAGGTTCGCTTGCGTAAGATTCGCAGTACTTTTCGACAAGCGTCGAGCTCAAGGATGGCACGACCAATCGGCACTCCGGCCAGCTCGGCAAACCAGTCATGTAAACGTGCGGTGGTCAAAGGTTGTGAACGCTCTTGTTCCAACCAGCGCGCAAACGCAGGATCGCTTTGGGTCAAGCGGCGTAACGACCCAGACCAGGCTAAGGAGGAGGAAAAGTCGGATTCAGTCATACTTTGATGTCAAGAACAGCGCCCTGTCACACAGCTATGGCGCCTAGTGCGACAAGCTTGCACAATACCCTATAGAATGTGACTTCACAAAATCTTTTTAATTTGCCCATTTTGCAACCAGTCAAATATCTACTGCGTCTTGCACTTTTGAGCCTTCTGCTACTTTATTTTGTAGCGGTCGCAACGATGTTGACGGTGCGCTATTGGGTGTTGCCGCGTATCAATGAGTGGCGGCCTTTGATCGAGCAGCATGTTTCGGCTGCTGTGGGCGCTAAAGTTTCGATTGCA
>CALCPT010000106.1 GCA_937897265.1 uncultured Alcaligenaceae bacterium | reverse complement strand
ACCGCTCTGTTCAAGGGTGCTGAGAAACCCCGTTTGACCTGAAAAGGCTGTGAGGGATTTGTTTCTGAGGGAAGAGAGATTTCCGGTTCCTCGGTAAATCGTTTCCTGCTCATAAGACCTCCTTTATTGCCTAAATGTTAGGCTAAGAAGTGTCTACAAAACTAGTAGCGATTCAATTTGCCGTCTTAATTCTTCCAATGTCGTAGCCGCAATTTGTGCGAAGCTACGTGCGTTGTGTGCTAAGTGCGTATTCCGATCATCGTGACCGCTGATTCTGACCTATCGTGACCAGTTGCGCAGCATGATGTGTTGTGCCCTTAAATTATAAGTACATCGGTCACGATAGGTTAATTTTTTTCTCCTGTTTGGTGGTTTTTGGCTTTTGCCGTAGTGATTCTCCCGCTAAAGTCAGGCGGTGATTTTTTTGCATTAATCGGTCCATGATCGCGTCAGCGATCGTGGCGTCTCCGATCCAGGCGTGCCAATGCTCGATGGGTAATTGACTCGTGATGATGGTGGCCTTGCTGCCGGCTCGGTCGTCAATCAGTTCAAGTAAATCAGCCCGAGTATGGGCATCCAGGCCCGTCATCCCCCAGTCATCCAATAACAACACGTCAGTTTTGGCGATCTGTATCAACCATTTGCCGAAGGTGCCGTTGCCGTGTCGGATTTTTAAATCTTCTGTCAGGCGTGGCACGCGCTGGTAATAAACCGAGTGACCTCTACGACAGGCGTATTGAGCCAGTGCGCATCCCAGCCAGGATTTACCCGCGCCAGTCGGTCCGGTGATAAAGATCGTCTGACCATTGGTCACCCAGTCGCCTAACGCAAGACTCATGATCTCTTTACGGTCGAGCCCTCGGCCGGCGCGAGTATCCAGATCTTCAATCGCAGCCTGAGGGTAGCGTAGGTGAGCATTCTTTAAAAGACGTACAAGCTTTTTATCATTGCGCCAGTTGATTTCGCGATCAACCAAGAGTGCGAGTCGTTCTTCAAAGCTCATGCTACTAATGGTGGCTTGCATCAACTGCTCTCGCAAACTGTCTGCCATGCCCTGTAGTTTTAATTCTTTTAACTGGTCTAGCGTTGTATGAGTCATCATGATTAAAAATCCTATTGGTAGTAGCTCGGGCCACGGACGTGTTCGTGCTCGGGGCTGGTCCATTGAGTGGCATCTTGCTGGCTGACTTGGTCGCGGTTATTGGCCAGAATGTCACGCACATGGCTGTACTTGGTCACGCCAAGCTCAAGAGCGAGTAAACAGGCCGCCTCCAATCTCGTCTTGCCATAGCGCTTAGCTAAAGAGAACAACCCAAGGCAAGCGCGATAACCATGCTCGGGGTGTCGTCGCATATGCAAGAGCTTGGAGACAAACCTGCCGGTGGCCACCCCAATCGTCTCGCCCCAGTGAATGAGCCTCTCAGGGGTCCACTCCATGTGCGCACGATGTGCGGCCGACAGGTGTTCGGCAACCGTTGTGTAGCCACCTTTTTGCATATTGCGTGCGTGGCACGCTGTAGCGATGTCCTTCAAAGTCAATGTGCTGATCGATATGTACGCGCACAAGTTTGAATACCGCAAACTCCCACAGCTGGGCTGGCAGCGGTTGTAGTGCAGGTGCATCGATTTGCGTAAAACAGCTGGCGCGTGTGCCCGGCATTTTTTGGAAGTTCTTATTGTTTAACCGATCAAGTAGCGGCCTAATAGAATCATTCACATCGTCGATAGAATTAAACCGAGTATTGCGCAGGCGCATCATGATCCATCGCTCAACAACTTGAACCGCCGACTCCACCTTGCCTTTATCTTGCGGATGGTAGGGGCGCGCAGGCAAGACCGAGGTACTGTAATGACGAGCAAAGTCGGCAACAGTCTCGTTAGTGCCTGGCTCGTAGCGATCGGGGTCGCTGATCATGGCGCGAGGGTTGTCCGGCACGATCAACTGTGGCACGCCACCATAAAACCTTAAGGCTAAAGAGATGGAGTTCAACCAATCCATCATGGATTCTCGCGGTGTCGCACAGGCAAAGGTATAGCTCGAGGCGCCCAGCGAAGCGACAAAGATATGCACCCGATCGCCGTTATTCAACCCAAGTGTCGGGCCGGCGAAGTCTACAAACAGCTTCTCGCCCGCGCGGTGGGTCTGGCGCATGGATCGTTTAAGCGTGCGGGCATACTGTCGATAGTGCTCGCAGAATTGCGAGTATTTATGGGTACGTTGCTCAGGGCGTTGACCGACATGCTCCTCCCAGAGCAGCATCAGCGTCATGCCTTTGCGACGCAATTCCTGGTGGACATAGCCGTAGTCTGGTAGCGCCACATCGCTGTGTTTGACGGGAGACGGCAGCAACCTGCGTTGCAGATCGGCTTCATCAAGACCTTGAATGGTCGGCCAATCTAGCTGTGCGGCTGCCGCCAAGGTGACGTACTTGGTCACCACGCCTTTGGATAGCCCCAGAGATGCGGCTATCCGTTCATGGGAGAGCTGCGCGTCTAACTTCAGACGCAAGACATCCTTTATTTTGCGCATAGTAATCCTTGCTACAGGCATACCGACTCCGGGTAAGAGCTGGAAGGTTTGCCTGTTTGGATGGATAGTTATGCACAACCCATAACGCTGCAGTACGACGCCGTGCCGGCATCGTGACCGATGATTCCGGTATCGTGACCGACCATTCCAGTCGGGGTTGAAAAACGGTCACGATAGACCAGAATCATCGGTCACGATGCGTCGGAATCGGCGGTCACGATAACCCGGAATGACCGGTCACGATGGTCTGGAATACCCAGCAATCGATAACGCGAAAGAATCCATTGAGTTACGGATCGAAACGGCCATTGATGCAGGCCAAAATATTCCTAAACCCAGTTCAATCGCAGAGCTCCAAAAGAAAAAAGACTTCAAAGGCTGGGTCTGGGCCATCGTTGAAATTAACCCTGCCCTGCTGTCGGACGAAATCGAGCGTGTGAACATCACGTTACCAAAATGTGTCTTAGCAAGGCTTGATGCCAAAGCTAAAGTGGCGGGCGAAAATCGCTCTGCGTTTATTGCGCATCTTGCTATCAGTGCATAAGGCGTAACACCGCTCGACATTGATCACTGTTTGACTTGGCATGCTTGGCCCCGCGGTTTCCTTATTAGTGACTTATGGAACCTAATGCCCGCGTCATCGCAACTCAACCGCCAAAAGATCGACCGCGTACCCAGCGAGGTCAT
>CALCPT010000105.1 GCA_937897265.1 uncultured Alcaligenaceae bacterium | reverse complement strand
GTTGTTATACCAAGACTGTGAGTTACCAAGACCTGATTGGTTTAGTTCACGAACTGCCAAAACAGTGTCTTGGGTTTTTCCGTTGATTGTGTATCTGTCAACATCTAGGTGATTCACGAAGTTATAGTACTGACGGTATTGCTCAAGCTGTTTGAAAGAAGAGCTGACCAAGTTAGGGTCAATGCCGTTTTCGCTCAACACGGCGCGAATGGTGCGCACGGTGATAGCCGCTGGCAACACAGCATTGCTGTGCGGCTTGATGATCACGGCGTTGCCGGTGGAGAGCGCTGCAAACAAACCGGGGTAAGTGTTCCAAGTGGGGAAGGTACCGCAACCGACCACCAAGCCCACGCCACGACCCACGATTTCAAAATGCTTGGTCATCACCAGCGCTGGGTTTTTGCCTTGTGGCTTTTCCCAAGTGCTTTGTGCGGGCACAAAGCTGCCAACACGTGCCAACAGTGCGATCAAGGCAACTTGGCGCATGTATGTTGATTTGCCGCCCATATTCGGGCCGGTAATCACCAGCAAAGCACGGTGTGCATTTAACGAACAACTGTTTGGCGTAAAACGTTCGATCGCACGCTCAACGACTGGATGACGGCCTAGCGTGATCTCAATGGCCGAGTGCTCTAACAGTGTTGGTGCGACCCATTGATGGTGTTGGGCGTGGTGCGCCATTGAGACCAAAGCATCAAGCTCAGCGCAGGCCGCTGCGCACAGCGCTAGCTGTTTCACTTGTGAAGTGAGTTGTTCAAGGAGTTGTTCGAGCAGCCATTTTTCGCGAGCCAGTGAACGGTCTTGTGCTGATAAGACTTTATCTTCCCAGGACTTGAGTTCTGGGGTGATGTAGCGCTCGGCGTTTTTAAGCGTCTGGCGCCGACGATAATCCTCGGGTACGTTGTCAGCCTGCGCGCGGCTGACTTCAATAAAAAATCCGTGCACACGATTAAATTCAACACGTAGCGTCGCGATGCCTGTGCGTGTGCGCTCGCGCGCTTCAAGTTCAAGTAAGAAAGCACCGTTATCGGTTGAAATCGCGCGTAACTCATCAAGCTCTGCGTCAAAGCCTGTTGCGATCACGCCGCCGTCACGCGCTAGGGCAGCGGGCTCTGACGCAATAGCGTGAGTCAACAGCTCTCGCAATCCTTCCGGTGGTGTAAGTTCTTGTGCGAGTGCTTGCAAGCGTCGCGTCGAGAGTGCTGAAAGCACGTGTTGTTGCACCGCCGGCAACGCACCCAACGCATCACGCAAACTGGCAAGTTCGCGTGGGCGCACTGAAAGCAGCGCGATGCGCGTCGCAATCCGTTCAAGATCCGGCAGCTTATTGAGTTCAGTGCGTAGAGCTTGCAATAGTGGCGTTGCATGCAGCAATTCACTGCGCTGTGAACTGGCCGTCATCAAACTACCAATTGCCTGTTGACGTTCAAGCACCGGCGCATTGTCGCGTAAGGGGTGATGCAACCACCGACGTAACAAGCGACTGCCCATCGGTGTGCAACAGCTATCTAAAATCGAAAATAATGTTGGCGCCTCTTCACCCGAAAGAGTGCGCGTTAATTCAAGATTACGACGCGTCGCCGGATCCATTAATACATATTGGCTGGCGCGATCGGCCACCAAGGTCTGCACATGCGAGAGCGCATGCGCCTGGGTACGGCCTGCGTAACGCAACAACGCCCCAGCCGCGCACAACGCAGTGGGTAGATCATCCACATCAAAGCCTGAAAGCGATTCAGTTTTAAAGTGCGCCAGCAAATGTGCTTGAGCTTGCTCGGCCTCAAAGTGCCAAGGCGGTATCTTGGTGGCGGCACAATGCAGAGTCAAATCAAGTTGGGCATCGTCAGCAAGAACGATCTCGGCCGGATCAATGCGGTGCAGTTCAGAATCAAGCGCTTCAGCGGCGCACTCAGATAGTTTGAACTCGCCATTAGCCAGATTCAGCCAGGCAACACCCGCACGTTGCGCTTTATTGCCTTTGCGCGGCACAAACACGGCGGCCACGCAGCGATCGGCTTTTGAGGGCAGCAACGCTTCATCTGTCAGAGTGCCGGGCGTCACAATACGAACGATCTTGCGCTCGACTGGCCCCTTGCTTGCGGCGGGGTCACCAATTTGCTCGCAGATCGCTACCGATACACCTTGTGCCACCAGCTTAGCTAAGTATTGCTCGGCTGCGTGATAAGGCAGCCCGGCCATTGGGATCGGAACCCCGTTTGACGAACCACGTCGCGTCAGCGTTAAACCTAATAGCTTTGCACCCCGCTCAGCGTCTTCATAAAACATTTCATAGAAGTCACCCATGCGATACAGCAGGAGCAACGGTCCCGCCTCGGCCTTCAGACGCAGATATTGCTGCATCATCGGTGTGTGCTGATCTAGACCTGAAAGTAGTTGAGAATTGACTTGATCTTGCATGAAATGGGTGGGGCTGACAGAGGCGCACTTAAAAGGCTTAGTGTAAGGCAGGTCAGCGCCCTTGTATTAAAATCGGCTATTCGACTATCAAAGGGCTCTACGATGAAATTTTTCCAATCACGTCGCTCGCTTGCTCTTAGTGCTGCCTGTCTGCTGGGTGCTTTAAATTTGATGACGTTACCTGCTCAAGCCCAGGCTCAAGCCGCGTACCCAACTAAACCCGTACGAATCGTGGTTGGATTTTCGGCTGGCGGTTCGACAGATGTGCTCGCTCGTCTTCTCGCTAAAGACATGACCGAAGATCTGGGGCAAAGCTTTGTTGTTGAAAACAAACCCGGTGCGGGCAGCAATATCGCTGCCGAGTTCGTGGTGCGCTCACCAGCTGATGGCTATACTCTGTTGATGATTGCAGTGACCAATGCGATCAATCAAACGCTTTATCAAAATTTGAAATTTGATGTGATCAAAGACTTTAGCCCCGTCGGGTTGGCGGCTAAGGTGCCAAATATGCTCGTGATTTATCCGAAGCTACCCATTAATAGCGTCAAAGAACTCATCGAATACGCCAAGAAAAATCCTGGCTCCTTAAATTTTGCGTCTTCAGGCGCAGGCACCTCGATTCACATGACCGGCGAGTTATTCAAGCTCGAAACCAAGCTCGATATTTCGCATATCCCCTACAAGGGTAGTACGCCTGCACTCACCGACTTGATCGGCGGGCAAGTACAGATGATGTTCGACAATATGCCAACGGCATGGCCAATGGTTCAAGCGGGTAAATTGCGTGCGCTGGCGATC
>CALCPT010000104.1 GCA_937897265.1 uncultured Alcaligenaceae bacterium | reverse complement strand
TGCCACGCCCATACGGTCTATGGCACGGCCTTTGCCTCGCTGGGTAAAAAACTCGATCCAATCAGTCAGGATGCCGCTGCGTTTTATGAAGACCACGTAGTCATTGGCGCTGAGGCAGGTCAGGTCGCCGTAGAGGTCAAAGCAGGCCTGGGTGTCGCTGAGTCCTTTAAAGGGGTCAAAGCGGCTATCCATCGTAATCATGGGCTTCTAACGGCAAGTCGCCACAGCATCGAGGCGGCTGCATTTTGGTTTATTGCGCTTGAACGCTGCTGTCAGCAACAACTGCTGATTGAAGCGACAGGTCTCAAGCCAACGCTAGTGCCGCACGACAAAGCGCTGTACAGCCGCGAACACGTTGGCAGTGAGTACATTGGCTGGCTCCATTTTCAAACCATCTGGAACCAGTTACTGCAGACCCAACCCGACATGTTCGACTAATTGTCGCCAGTGAATGTGGGGCAAGCCCGGCGCGTTCGACTAACCACCACGCGACTCTTTTAATACCCTCACGAGGGTATTAAATTCTTCTATCCGGGCAGTCGATGGCCTGGCAATTAGCGCGATCTTTCGTTTGGGCGCCGGCGCACTCAACGGCCTTGCAATCAAGTTGGTCTGTACCAGCAGACCAGACTTGACTGCCATCTCGGGCAACAGCGCGATCCCTAAACCTGACTCAACCATCTGCACTAACGTGAGCAGACTGGTGGCTTCAATGCCATCGGTACTGGCCAAGTCGCTTTTTGTACAGACGGTTAACGTGTGCTCGCGCAAGCAGTTACCCTCTTCGAGTAACAACACACGATCTGCGAGCTGATTGGTTAACTGGATTTCTTTATTTTTAAGCACCGGATCGTGCTGATTGCCGATCAACCACAACTCATCATCAAAAAGCTCTTTCGTCAAAAAGCCCTCGGTCTCGTAGGGCAAAGCGATCAAGGCAAAGTCTAATTGGTGCCGATTGAGCTTATCAATCAAATTGGCCGACAAATCCTCGCGCAGAACAATTTTCAGATCCGGAAAATCGTCTCTCATTTTGGACAACAACGCTGGCAATAGAAAAGGCGCGATTGTTGGAATGACGCCTAACTTGATCACGCCCATCATTGAACCCGCAGCCCCTTGAACAAAATCTACCAAATCATCTGCCTGCGCGATCAAACGCTGCGCTCGCTCGACCACTCCACGACCGGTGGGCGTGAGTGATACCGAATGCTTATCGCGCTCGACGAGCTGGGTGCCTAGGGTGTCCTCTAGCTCTTTGAGCCCTGCGCTCAAAGTCGACTGACCAACAAAACAACGTTCAGCAGCCTTGGTAAAACTTAGGGTTTCGTTCAGGGCAATCAAATAACGTAACTGCTTGATTGTGGGTAACGCAGCCATAAGGTGGTATCGCCTTGGTTATCAATTAAATAGATCATTATTATTATTTTAATTCATTTGATTGATTAAGACTATTGCCTCAAACTTCGTCTGTCGTTCAACTTTTCATCAAAAGAGGCCTTATATGTCAATCATTAACACCGCAGTTCTACCCTTCAAAACCCAAGCCTTCCACAATGGCAAGTTCATCACTGTTTCGGACGAAAGCCTCAAAGGCAAGTGGTCAGTCGTAATTTTTATGCCTGCAGCCTTTACCTTCAACTGCCCTACTGAAATCGAAGATGCGGCCAACAATTACGCCGAGTTTCAAAAAATGGGCGCCGAAGTCTATATCGTGACGACCGACACCCACTTCGCGCACAAGGTGTGGCATGAGACATCTCCTGCCGTGGGCAAGGCCAAGTTTCCGCTGATCGGTGACCCCACCCACGCGCTGAC